>JBEKVA010000096.1:0-11971 GCA_049514475.1 Spirochaetia bacterium | reverse complement strand
GCTATGTTCATCTTCCTAAGCTGGTCGGAGAGGAGTGAGAGCAGGGGCATGAGCACGAGGGTCGGGCCGGGGAGCAGAAGCGCCGGAAGCTGGAAGCAGAGGGACTTGCCGGCGCCCGTGGGCAGGACGACGATCTGCGGCCGGCCCTCCAGGATGTTGGAGATCACGAAGCGCTGGATGGGGTAAAGATAGGTCACTCCAAAGCGGCCCTGCGCCAGCTCCTGCACGGGATCTGTCATTCTCGATTGCTCTCCCGCGGGCGCCGAAGACTACCCCGGCGCTGTCTTTTTCTCCCCCCCGCCGGAGAAGGCGGCGCCTGACTCCAGCAGGAGGCTCTGGATCTTATCATCGGGCAATTCGAGCACGCCGCTTGAAACGAGGGAGGCAAGACCGTGGGTGAAGATCCAGCTCTTCAATATGCGGGAGTCGCTCATGGCAACCGGGACCTGGTCGGCAAGGCTCACGGGTTTCTTTTCCGTCGTCAATTTTTCGTAGGCGCCCTTTGTCTCCCGTGCGCCGCGCTGCCGACCCGCGGGTGCGGGCCGCTCGACGTAGAGGAAACGGAACAGGCTTCGTTCGTCGCGCGCAAAGGTCACGTAGCCGACCGCCTGGTCCAGCGGAACATCGCCCGTGTAGACCCTGCGCTGGAAATCCAGGAGCAGCGCCTCCGCCCGTGCCCGCACTTCGCTCTCTATCTCCTCCATGGATTTCAGGCTGGAGTAGATGGGCATGGTCGATGAGCCCAGCTTTTTCGCGATGCTCCTGGCAGTGACGGAGCCCCATCCTTTCTCACGCGCGAGTGTAAACGCAGCCTCAATGACTGCTTCCCGTGTGAAAGAAATCTTCTGGGTCATGGCCGAAAGTATAACTACAGTTATATTTAAGTCAACAAGAAGGACCGCCGCCGCGCGATGCGGAGGGGCTATGCGCCGGCCCGGGTGGGCTTCGGCTGTCCCTGGATGCTCTGACGGAAGAAGTAGTCGTCAACGATCTCTATCAGCTCCGGGGTGAACTCTATGGTGACGGTGATGATGAGCTGACCGCCCTCGGCCTTCTTCACGGATGCCACCTTGCCGGTGGTGCTGAACTGGTAGACCTGGAAATAGAGCCTCACCGTACAGGCCGCATCCTCCGCAAGGCCGGGAGGCACCGCGGCAACCTTCAGCGAGAGGGAGTTCACGGCGAGGGTGACGAGGGTGGCGCGCGAACGGGTGGCGCCCAGGACGAGCTCCACGTAGTTGTTGAACCGCATCAGCTTTGCCGCCGGCTCGTCCACGGTGATGGCCTTTCCGCTGAAGTTCTCGTACTGGCTCTTCAGGCCCTCGAACGCGGTGATGTAGTCACCAATGATTTCCACCAGGTCATTCGGGCAGCTCTTGATCGATGCATCCATCATGCACACGTTCTGCTTCCCCTTGACCGGCCCGATGCGCTCGATGGTGCCACGCAGGAAGAGATTCAGCGGTTTCTTGTTGCCCGTCTTCTGGAAGGTGAGGTTGATGGAGCACAGCTTCTTCTGGAACTGCTGGAAGAAGGTGATCTCCTGGGCGCTGAGCACCACCAGGAAGATCCCGCGCTTCATGGAAAGCTGGAAGGGGGCGCAGATGAGCAGGTAGTCTTCAATCTTGAGAAAGACCTGGGACTGCACGAGCCCGGTCTTTTTCAGGGCATACGGGGTGAATCGGATCGACTGATCGGCAAACTTTTCGACGTAGTCCTGGACCCGCGTTTTTGCCATGGCGGTATTCTAAGGCCTCTGTGGCCCCGAGTTCAAGTCTTTCGCGGCAAGGCCGTGCGCGGGGGGAAAATGCTCCGGGGGTTCGTTACCGCACGGAAACTGTTTCCCTTTATATTTATTCATAGAAGATGAGCGGGGCCGGGGGCACGAGCCCTCGCGCCGCCATGCATGAAAGGAGCGAATCGACCATGTTTGCACCAGTCGGCCTGCTGTGGGGAATCGTAACGTTGATCTTCGGTATTTTCATCATGGTGTATCCGAGGCTTCTGAGCTACACCGTGGGGATCTATCTCATCATCATGGGATTGTGGGCGATCATCCCGAGGCTTCATTGACAGGGGGCGGTGAGGCCATGGACCATGCACAGGACAGTCCCCACCGCTCGATTCTCAGGAAAATCGCGCGCCGGGTAATGCTCGAGAGGGGGCTTGCCCCTGACTTTCCACCTCCGGCGCGTGCCCAGCTGGAGGCAATCAAGGGGCCGTCCGTCGCAGGGGGGAACTCGGCCCGTGATTTGAGGAGCCTTCCCTGGTGCTCCATCGACAACGATGATTCGAAGGACCTGGACCAGCTCACTGTTGCCCAGGCCATGCCCGGCGGTGCAGTAAAGATACTCGTTGCCATTGCCGATGTGGATGCTCTGGTCGGGCAGGGGTCGGCGTTGGACGAGCACGCGCGTCAGAACACAACCTCCGTCTATACGGCGGCGGAGACGTTCCCTATGATTCCCGAGAAGCTCTCAACGGATCTCACTTCTCTCAATCTCGAATCCGACCGGCGTGCCATGGTCGTGGAGATGCTTTTCGCGGCAGACGGATCGCTGAAAAGTTCTTCCCTCTATGGAGCGACGGTGCGCAATCATGCCAAGCTCACCTACAACGGCGTGGCCGGCTGGCTGGAAGGCCGTGGCCCCATGCCGCCGGAAATCGGGCCCGTCGCGGCCCTGAAGGAGAACCTTCACCTGCAGGACCGCGTGGCGCAGAAGTTGAGAGGTCGGCGGCACCTGCGCGGCGCGCTCGATCTTGAAACCATCGAAGCCCGGCCGGTCTTCGATGGTGATGAGCTGAAGGACCTGCGGGCGGAAACGGGAAACAGGGCCACGGACATCATCGAGGACTTCATGATCGCCGCCAACGGCGTGACAGCGCAGTTTCTTGCATCGAAAAAGCTGCCGTCGCTGCGCCGCGTGGTTCGCACACCAAAGCGCTGGGAGCGGATCGTCGAGCTGGCCGCGGAGAAGGGCACATCCCTGCCGCCGGTGGCAGATGCGGCGGCCCTTGAGCGATTCCTGGTAGCCGAGAAAGCCGCCGATCCCCGGCGCTTTGTGGATCTTTCACTCAGCGTCATCAAGCTTCTGGGCCCGGGCGAATACGCCGTCCAGCTTCCGGGTGAGGCTTCCGTTGGACACTTCGGCCTTGCCGTCATGGACTACGCGCACTCCACGGCGCCGAACAGGAGATACCCTGACCTCATTGCCCAGCGGCTGTTGAAGGCCGCAATAGCCGGGCTTTCCCCGCCGTACGCTGTAAAAGAGCTGGAGGCGCTGGCAACGCATTGCACGCAACAGGAAGACGCGGCAAAGAAGGTGGAACGGCAGGTCACGAAATCCGCGGCTGCGCTGCTGCTGCAGTCGAGGGTCGGGGAGACGTTCGATGCCATCGTTACCGGCGCCTCGGAGAAAGGCACCTGGGTCCGTCTTCTGAATCCCCCGGTCGAGGGAAGGCTGGACGGCGACAACAGGGGCGTGGACGTCGGTCTCTCGCTCCGCGTTCAGCTCCTCCGCACCGATGTTGAGCGCGGATTCCTGGATTTCAAGCGCGCTCCGTGACCCGGGCCGTCGACGGGGGGGCTGACGGCCTTCAGCGCATGAGCAGGCCCCCGCTGACGTCCACGGTGGCGCCTGTCATGTAGCCGGCCCTGTCCGAGGCGAGGAAGACAACGACATCGGCAATCTCCTCGGGCCTGGCGATCCGTCCCAGGGGGATCTGGGCGTTGTATTTCTGTTCCTGCTCTTTCAAGGTCTCGGCGACCATCTCCGTGTACATCATGCCGGGGGCCACCGCGTTGACGCGGATGCCCTCCCGGGCCGTTTCCCGCGCCAGCGAAACGGTGAATGCCACGACTCCCGCCTTGCTCGCCGCGTAGTGCGCCTTGCCTGAAGAGGATCCGATGAATGCCGCCGGGGAGACGATGCTGACAATGCACCCCCCGTGCCCTGCTTTTTTCAGCGTGCGCAGCATCTCTCTGCTCGCCAGGAAGGTGCCGGTGAGATTCGTGCGGATGACCTCGCTCCACTCCTCTTCCCTCATCTGCTCCACCCGGGTGATCGGACAGATGCCTGCGTTGTTGACCAGGATGTCGATGCGCCCGAGACGTTCGCCCGCCAGGCGGAACATCTCCTGGACGTCGGCTTCCCGCGCCACGTCGCCCGGCACGATACAGGCGGCCGGACGGTCGTTCCTCCTCGCCGCGCCGTTGATCCTGTCCACTACCGCCTGCGCCCTGTCCGGCGATGAGCGGTAGTTCACCGCGACCGCCGCTCCTTCCTCTGCCAGGGCCAGGCAGACGGCCTCTCCCAGCCCCCGGGAGGCGCCGGTCACCAGCGCGACTTTTCCCGCAAGCTTCAGGTCCATGCAACTCCTCCTGCGGCAGGCCGCCTGGCGCCGATGGGGTAGCGCCCGCGTTCCCGCAGCTCTGTGTACATCGCTACCAGGTAGTTTTCTCATCTTCCACTCGTTCGTGTGCAATCCTTTCTCCCTGTCGATCCAGCTGTTCTGGAAGCACCACCGGGTGAACACCAGCTCGATGTCCTCCTTCTCGCAGAAATCGAAGTACGTGAGACCGGGATGCATCTGCTGGATGACAGCCTCGGAGATCGAGAGCTCGAAGTAAGGGACCCTGTCGGGAATCCTGCCCGCCAGAATGTCCTGCATCCGGGTGCGGCAATCACTCACGCGCGGTGCTCCCGAAGCTTCCCGCGGCGCCCGCGGCGGCACGGTAGCGGCGGTACTTCTTTTCGTATGCCTCTCCTGCCGCGGCGTCAGGCTCCACGCGGCAGGATACGCGCACCATGGCCTGGACCCCCTTCTCGTACGAGGGGAAGATGCCGCAGGCCACGCCCGCGGTAATCGCGCATCCCAGGGCGCCCAGCTCGTGCGCCGAGATGCACTCCACCGAGAGCTGAAGGACATCGGCGAACATCTGCACCCACACCGGGGAGCCGGAGACCCCGCCGGCAATCCGCGCCGCCTTCGGCAAGGCATGGACGGCCGCCAGCTTTTCGATATGGGTGCGGTGACTGAAGGCGACCCCCTCGTAGACGGCGCGCAGGAGGTGCGCGCGGCGATGCTGCCCGTTCAGGCCGAGAAACGCGCCCTGCGCATCGGCTCCCGCATTCGAGCCGTAGAGGAAAGGCAGGAACACGGGGACATTCTCCGCCGCGGTGGTGGAGGCCACCTCGCGGTTGCAGATCTCGTACACGGAGCTTCCCGCCTGGGCTGCCTGCTGCCGCTCCTCGCCCATGAGCTCCTTCACGAACCACTCGAGATTGCTTGCCGAGGTGGGGCTGCCTTCCAGCATGAGCCAGAAGCCGGGCACCGCGAAGACGGTGGTCATGAAGATAGACTTCGACACCACGGGGGTGCGGGAGACGAACTGGTTGTTGCTCCAGGTTCCTGCCACGATGTTCAGCATGCCGTCGTCGAGGACCCCCGTGGCGATGGCAGCAGAATCCACGTCCCACATGCCCCCGGCCACCGGCATGCCCTCGCGAAGTCCGGTCAGGCGTGACGTCTCAGCGCACACCGCGCCGCAGAGGTCGGCGGAGAGCTTCAGAGGCGGGAGCTTTTCGAGGATTGCACGGATGCCAAGCTCATCGAGAAGCTCTGCGTCCCACCGCGCGTCGCGCACGTTCATCATGCCGGAGGCGGAGCTGCTGGTGATCTCGGAGAAGGCCTCACCGGTGAGCCGGTAACGCACGTAGTCCTTTATCGAAAGAATCCAGAGCGCCTTCTCAAGGGCGTTCGGCTCGTTCTCCACCAGCCACCGAAGCAGCGGGGCCTGCTGTGCGGGAAACCAGGACTGCATGACCCTGGAGTGGACCCTGTCGAAAGTGCCGTCGGCCATCCACCGGGACACAACGCCGGCTGCCCTGGTATCCACTCCCTCCATCGCCGGGTACACTGCGGCCCCTCGTGCATCCACCATGTGGACCCCGCCGCCGTGGCCCGTGACGGCGCAGCAGGCGATATCGGCGGGATCCACCCCGGACTTCTCGATGGCACCGCGGATCACCTCGACATTCGCCCTCCAGATCTCCTCGAGGGTGCGCTCGAAGAGTCCCGGCCCCGGGGTGTGCACCGAGGAGGTGACGCCGTGCACCGCGATCTCCCTCCCCGCCGTGTCGAAGATGGCGGCCTTGATCGTGGTGCTCCCGTTGTCGATGCCGAGGAGATACGTTGCCATGGTGCAGCCTCGCTTTGTCGATGTGGAGCGGACGCGGGGCGCGCCGCCCCCCGATGGTGTCCTCTCAGATCTCCCCGAGGGCCTTCTTGCGCCTGCTCACCAGGAACGCGTCCAGGCCCACGATGAACACCAGGATGATCCCCACGATGATGTTCTGCCAGTAGATGCCGATCTCCAGGATGTTGAATATTGCGGAGACCATCGTCATGAAGATGACGCCCAGCAGCGAGCCGACCACCAGTCCCTGGCCGCCGGAGATGCTCGCCCCGCCGATGAGACAGCTGATGATGATCTGCAGCTCCACGTTGGTACCCAGGATGATGGAGGAGGTGCCCATGTAGGAGGTGACCAGGATGCCGGTGAAGGCGGCCAGGAGACCGCAGAGTGTGAAAGCGATCACCCTGATCTTCTTCACCTTGATGCCCACCAGCCGGGCCGCCTGATAGTTGCTGCCGATGTAGTACAGCCGCCTGCCCGCCTTCATCTTCATCGTGATGACCTGGGCCACCAGCACGATGATGAGCATGATCCAGAACATGTTGTAGATGCCCAGGATCTTGCCCTGCCCGATGGCCAGAAAGTCGGGTGCCTTCACCACCACCCCGTAGCGCCTCTCCCCCCGCATGAACGCGTTCACCAGGCCGCGCCCGATGTACATCGTGCCCAGGGTGGTGATCAGCGGGTTCACCCCGGCGAAGGCCACCAGGCCGCCGTTGACCAGCCCGAAGACCAGGCCGGTGGCCAGGCCGACGAGGATGGCGTACACCACGGGGACCCCGCCGGCCGCAAGGATGGCAGTGAGCGCGCCGGCAAGCCCCATCACCGAGCCGACGGAGAGATCGAAGACCCCGCTGATCAGCAGGATCATCATCCCGGCGGAGATGATGGCGCTGGGGGCGATGCTGGTCTGCAGCGACTCGAATACCGTCGCGTTGAGGAACGTGCCGCTTGCCAGGCTCAGGATGAGGAAAATGGCGACAATAAGGAGAATGACGACTATCTCCTTCGAGCGGAACAAACCCTTCAGCAGCTTCCCCATGTCTGGACGCTCCCCGTCAGTACTCTGTCTTTTCCCTGTTGATGCGCGTGTCGAAGAATATGGCGATGATCAGGACGATGCCCACCACGACATTCGTCCAGACCGGGTCGATGTTGAACATGACAAAGCCGTTGAGGATCACGGCGATGAGCGCCAGGCCGAAAAGAGACCTGGCGATGGTACCCTTGCCCCCGAAGAGGCTCGCGCCGCCGAGGATGGCCGCCGTGATCATCTTGAACTCCAGGCCTTGCCCCGTGTTCCACACCGTCTGCCCGCTGCGCGACGCCGCGAGGATCCCGGCGAGACCCGCCAGCAGGCCGGAGACGACGAACATCGTGATCTTCGAGCGCCCCACGCGGATCCCGTACAATCGGGCGGACAGCGTGTTGTGCCCTATGTAGAAGAGCTTTTTGAAGGCCGCGTGCTTGAAGAGGAGGAACTCCAGCACGATGACCACCACGATCATGACGTAGATGGTGAGGTTGACGCCGAGGACCTTGACGCCCGCGATGGCGCGATACTCCTCGGCGTAGGTGATTCCCCCGAGGGTGTTGATCAGGCCGTCGGCGACGCCGCGGAAGAGGATCATCGTGCCAATAGTGATCATCAGCGAGTTGGCCTTCAGCCGCACCACCAGGGAGCCGTTCACGAACCCGATCCCCGCCGACACGAGGAGGGCCACGGGGATGGCGAGCCAGATTGGCAGGCTCATGACCTCCATGAGGTAGCCGGTGAAGACTCCGGAGAAGGCGAACACCGAGCCGATGGAGAGATCGACTTCTCCCATGATCAGGAGGTAGGTGATGCCGATGATAGGGAGGAACTCCATCGACAGCCCGAACACCAGGGAGTAGAGGTTGGTGACGCGCAGGAAGTTCGGCCGGGTGAACACCAGGAGCGCGAATACCACGATGTTCACGAAATAGACCGAGTAGCTTCCCCAGTTGGTGTCCCGCAGCCGGGCGCCGTTTCTCATTTTCACCGCTTCCGACATGGCGCTCCTCAGCTTCCCGCCGCCAGGCTCATGATGCGCTCCTCGTTGATCTCGTCCCCGGAGAGCTCCCCGGTGATGGCGTTGTTCTTCATGACGAGGACCCTGTCGCAGAGGCTCATCAGCTCGGGCAGCTCGGAGGAGAAGAGGATCACGCTCGTGCCCTCCTGCGGCAGGGCGAGGATGAACCTGTGGATCTCCGCCTTGGCCCCGACATCGATGCCGCGCGTGGGCTCGTTCAGGATGACGCATTCCGGCTCGGTGCCCAGGCACACGGAGAACATGAGCTTCTGCTGGTTTCCCCCGCTCAAGTTCTTCGGCTTGGTGCGCGCGCTGGGCAGCACGATTCCGAAGCGACGGATGAACCCCTCGGCGTACCGCTGGATCTCGCGGTTTTTCAGGATACCGTTGGCGGAGACCTTCCTCAGCACCGGGCAGGCCATGTTGTCGGCTGTGCTCAGGTCCAGGAACAGCCCCGCCCTCTTCCTGTTGTCGTTGAGGTAGATGAAGCCCCGATTGAGCATCTCGTCGGTATTGAACCGCCGGATGGTCTCCCCGCGGATCTTCAGCGTCCCGGAGTCCCCGGCATCCAGGCCGTAGAGGATCTGCGAGAGCTTCTCAACGCCGGAGCCCTGCAGGCCGTAAATGCCCAGCACCTCCTTCTTGCGGAGGGTGAGGCTGACGCCGCGGAGGAAGCCCTTCTTCGACACGTCCTGCAGGGAGAGGAGGATTTCCGCGTCCTTCTCCACGGCGGACTTCTTCTTCGCGTACAGAAGGTCGACCTCCCGGCCGACCATCAAGTGGATCAGCTGGGCGGTGGTGACCGCATCCGCCCGCTCGGTGCCCACATAGCAGGCATCCCTGAGGATCGTGATGCGGTCGCTGATCTCCAGGACCTCGGCAATGCGGTGGGAGATGTAGAGGATCGTGATTCCCTCGTCGCGGAGCTTCTTCACGATGGAGATCAGGATCTTCCTCTCGCCCTCGTTCAGCCCTGCCGTCGGCTCATCCAGGATGATGAGCTTTCGCTGCAGCGCGATGGCGCGCAGGATTTCCACGATCCGCTGCTCGGCCAGTGGCAGGTTGGAGATCTTCTCCGACGGGTTGATGTCCAGGTTGAACAGGGCAAGTTTCTCCGCCGATGCGCGGCGCATCGCCCTCCCGTTGATCAGCCCGACCGGGGAGCTGATGGCGGCATTGGAAAAGATGTTTTCCGCGACGGAGAGCTCCTCGAACACCGTTAGCTCCTGGTGGACCATGGTGATCCCGATGGAGTTCGCGTACAGAGGGTCGATATCCTTTATCTCTGTGCCCTCGAAGAAGAGCTTCCCCGAGTCCGGGCGGACCTCACCTTTGATGATTTTCACCAGGGTGCTCTTGCCGGCGCCGTTCTCCCCGAGGATCGCGTGGATCTCGCCCCTGGTGATGGAGAAGCTCACGTTCTTGAGGGCCTGCACGGCGCCGTAGCTCTTGGAAATGCTGTCCAGCACGAGGATTTCGTTACCCGGCATATGCGTCTGGCCTCGCAGGAATTGGCAGATGGGGGAAAGGGAGCCGCGGTCCGTACGGGAGTACCCGTTCGGCCCGAAGGCCGTACGGCCGCGGCTCATCCGACCCTTTACGGCTTTACCGCCTTGGGCATTGCCTTTCTGAGGAAGTTCTTCACGTTGCTCTTGTCGATGATGACAGCGCCGACATACACGAACTCGGGGATTGACTTCACGCCCGAGTCCCAGTTGTTGATGCTGATGGGGACGTCCTTCGCCTGCTTGCGGGAGTTGTAATCCTGCATCAGGAGGACGGCCAGGTACGGGGCGATGGCGGTCTTCGCCTCGACCGTGGCGCCGATGATCCCCTTGTCGATGTAGTCCAGGGTGACGTCCTCGCGGTCGTGGACGATGATCGTCATTTTCTTGTTCTGAAGCCCCAGCTCCTCGATGGCTCGTCCGATTCCCGTTCCCGAGCTGGAGTCCAGCCCCAGGACGCCGGTGATCTCGGGGTGGGAGTTGAACATCGACTTGGCGGCCTCGATGGCCGTCTCGCCGTTCGCCTTGTCCTCTGCCTGGACGACGACTTCCCACTTGGTGTCCTTCAGGGCGGCCAGGGCGCCGGCCTTCTTGGCTTCCGTGTTGGAGGCGCCGGCGTTCATGATGATGCCGAGCTTCCCGGATGTGCCGCCGCGCTTGATCAGCTCGCGGCCGGTGTCGTAGCCGGCCTGGTAGTTGTCAAGACCAACGTAGCTGAGGGTGCCGCTGTCGGGTACCGTGGTGTACACGGCGATGACAGGAATCCCGGCGGCCATTGCCTTTTTGATGGCGGGCACTGGCGCGGAGTCCCACAGGGGGACCATGATCCCGTCGGGCTTCTTGGGGATTGTCTGCTCGATGGCAGCGCCTTCCTTGGCGGTGTCGTAGTCATTCGGCCCCAGGACCGTGATGTCCACGTTGAGGGCTTTCTTCGTGTAGTCGATGCCCAGCCACGTGTCCAGGAAGTAGGGGTGCGAGTTCAATGCCCCTATGTAATAGTAGTGCTTCTTCGCTTCCGCCCCCACGGTGCCTGCCAGTACGAGCACCAGGACCGTTGCGAGCAGGACGATAACGACCTTCGACGGATACCTTTTCATCTCGTGCCTCCTTCTTCAAGCGAAATTGGTTTGAAAACGCGAGCTCGCCAGGAAGATGTAAAGGCCACTATAACGGATGAATTCTTGAGCTGTCAACTTTTATCGCACTTTTTGCACGAATGAAAGAAAATGGATGAAAAGAACAGATTTCGGATAGAAATCGATGCCCCCTGCCCGTTTTCAGCAGGCGGAAATGTCTTTCAGATCAGTGAAGATCCCGCGCACCCTGTCGAAAATCCCCGCGTAGAGCGCCACGTAACGCCTGTAAAGCTGGTGTTTTCCCGGGTCAGGCTCGAAGCGCCTGGTCTTGCCCACGAAGCGCGCGGCTGAGGCCTTGATGTCCGGATAGATCCCAACGGCGCTTCCGGCCAGAAGCACGCCCCCCAGGACCGCGAAGTCGTCCCTGTTCAGCCGTACGTAAGGCACGCCGGTCGCATCAGCCTTGATCTGGTTCCAAAGGTCAGACCTTGCTCCGCCGCCAATGACACGGATCTCGTCCAGGGAGAGGTCCGGGTAGTTCTTCCGCATCACCTCCAGTACCGTGGCGAACTCGTAGGCGAAGCTCTCCAGGAGCGAGCGGTAGAAATGCTCTTTCTTGTGCACCAGTGAATGCCCGATCCACATTCCCCTGATGTCAGGGTCACTGGGGTACCCGCGACCGCCCAGCAGCCCCGAAGCGAGGAGCCCCTCGGACCCGGGGGGAACATGTGATGCGCTCTCGTCGAGAAGAAGGAACGGAGAGGTGCCTGAGGCGGCCGCTTCCCGCGACTCCTCCTTGCCGAAGATGTTCTTGAACCACGCGTGGGTGACCCCTGAGCCGAAGAGATAGATGCTGGGAAGGTAATGACCGGGGAGCGGGGAGGGCAGGTTCTCAAGCGTCCTGTTTTTCACATCGGGGACGTAGCGGTCGACGCACAGGCTGAGGGCCGCAAACGATGCCGACTCGTCGATGAGAAGCCCCGGGCTCACGATGCCGGCGCCCAGAGTTCCCGCGGGCTTGTCTCCTGCCCCGGCGACCAGCGGGATCCCGGAGTCAAGACCGCACTCCGCCGCCGCTTCCCTGCTCAGCCTGCCCACGATGGCGTTCGAATCTACGATCCTTGGCAGCAGCTTCCG
>JBEKVA010000095.1:0-11990 GCA_049514475.1 Spirochaetia bacterium | reverse complement strand
CGGCCAGGCGTGGGCGCGGGAAAGCGGCGGCAGGGCAGGGAGGCACTGCCTCTGCGCTCCATGGCTGCGATGGCCTGGAAGGCTGGCAGAGCATCGACCGGGTCCTCGAAGTGGACCAGACCCCCATCGGAAAGACGCCACGCTCGTGCCCCGCCACCTACGTCGGCATCTGGGACGACATCAGGCGCCTGTTTGCCGCCTCCAGCGAGGCGCGCATCCGCGGCTATACGGCCAGCAGGTTCTCCTTCAACGTGCCGGGAGGCAGGTGCGAGGAGTGCGGCGGGCAGGGCATGAAGAAGATCGAGATGAGCTTCCTCCCTGACGTGAGCGTTCCCTGCGATGCCTGCGGCGGGACGCGATTCACCGCGGAGACCCTCGCCGTGCGCTTCCGGGAGAAGAGCATCGCCGACATTCTTTCAATGAGTGTCGATGAGGCGGTGCCCTTCTTCGAGTTCCACCCCGGCATCCGCCACGCGCTGCACCTGCTGCAGCAGGTGGGGCTGGGGTACCTGTCGCTGGGCCAGCAGAGCCCATCGTTGAGCGGCGGGGAGGCGCAGCGCATCAAGCTGGTCACGGAGCTGGCCAAGGCGCGGCCCACCGTGGTGAATCCCGCAGTCGCGGGAGCCGGCGACGGCTCGGCGCCGGACGCTGAGCAACCGGCTGGCACGGAGGCCCCCGCGCGGCGGGGCGCCCGCGGCGCCGGCCGCACCCTCTATGTCCTGGATGAGCCGACCATCGGGCTGCACATGGCGGACGTGGAGAAGCTCGTGCGTGTGCTGCACAGGCTGGTAGACGCCGGAAACACCGTGGTGATCATCGAGCACAACCTCGACATCATCGCGGAAGCTGATTGGATCATCGACCTGGGCCCCGAGGGGGGGGACGGCGGGGGCAGCGTCACCGCGAGCGGATCACCCGAGCAGGTGGCGGAGGAACGCGACGGCTCGCATACGGCGCGCTTTCTGGCCCGGTTCCTGCGGGAGCGGCGCGCACCTGCGCCGGCCAGTGCCGCTGCGGGCCACGCGGCGTCGCGCGCAGAGGCTGCCGTCAGTGCTGCACCAGCACGCCCAGCTTCAAAAGCCCGTCGTAAACGAACTGTACCGAAAGCCCGGTAAGCACGATCCCCATGATCCTCTCTATCACCGAGACTCCGGTCCTGCCCAGCACGCGCAGGAAGAACGTGCTTGCCAGCATCGTGACCCCCGCCATGGCAAGCGCCAACGCCACGCTCCCGGTGAGGACGGGAAGGATCACTCCCGGCAGGCTGTCCTCGCTCACGTAGAGAAGGATGGTCGTGATGGCGCCCGGCCCGGCGAGCATGGGGATGGCCAGCGGAAAGATCGACACATCCTCGCGCTCCTCCCCCTGCTCGTCACCCGAGGTCTTCGTGCGCCCGGGCTTTCCCAGCAGGAGGTCCATGGAGACGATGAACATCAGGATGCCGCCGGCAATGAAAAACGAGCCGGGCTGTATGCCCAGGAAGCGCAGGATGGCGTTGCCGCTGAAGATGAAAAGGCACAGCACGACGAAGGCGACGATGGCCGCCTTCAGGATGGTGGCGCGCCGGCGCCGGGCGGTGAATCCCGCGGTCAGGGAGATGAAGACCGGCACGATGCCGAAGGGATCGATCACGATGAACACGGCGAGGAAAATGGTGACGATCTGGCTTGCCAGGTTCATGCGCTTCCCAGCTTAGCACGAGGCAGGCGCTGACAGAAGCGGGCTCCCGGGGCGGGTCCGCCATCCGCGCGCCTCACAGGGTGCTGTATGCCAGGCTCCCGCCCACCATGACCGCCGCGGCCCGGGTGCCGCGGATCTCGTGGGGTTCGATGGAATAGATGTCCCTGTCGAGCACCGTCAGGTCCGCGAGCTTGCCCGCCTGGATTGACCCGGACTCCCGCTCGCGGCCGGCGGCGTAGGCGGCGCCCAGCGTATAGGCGCGCACGGCCTGCTCCACGGAGAGCCGCTGCGCGGGGCGCCACCCCTCGGGGCCCGGGCTGCCGTCGGCCCGCCGTCGGGTGACCGCGGCATGGATGCCGGCAAGGGGATCGGGAGTTTCCACGGGGCAGTCCGAGCCGAACGCCAGGGAGGTGCCCTCATCCAGGAGGGACTTCCATGCGTAGGCCCCGGCGCAGCGGGCGCCCCAGGCGCGCTCGGCAATGAGCATGTCGGAGGTGGCGTGGATTGGCTGCATGGAGGCAACGACCCCCAGCCGGGCCAGGCGGCCCATATCGTCGGGGTGAAGCAGCTGCACGTGCTCAATGCGGTTGCGGATGGCACCCGCGGCGGGGCCGCCCTCGAGGCTTGCCGCCACCTTCTCGTAGGCGTTCAGCACCGCGTGGCAGGCGGCATCGCCGATGGCGTGGATGGCGCAGGAGATGCCCGCCGCGTTCGCCCTGCGGATGTCCTCGAACATCTGTTCCTCGGTCAAGGTGCCGATGCCGGTGGACCAGGTCCCCTCGTACGGGGCCAGCATCCATGCCGTCTGCGGTCCCAGCGCGCCGTCGGCGAACATCTTCACGGCGCCCAGGGTGAGAAAGCCGTTTCCGAATCCCGAGCGCAGGCCCAGCGATATGGCCGCGGTAAGGTGTTCGTGGGGGATGCCCTTTACCACCCGGAGGGCAAGCTCCCCGTGGCGCTCAAGCTCCAGGAATGCCTGCAGGGCGAGGGTGCTGTCAAAGTCATGCACGCCTGTCAGCCCGACGCGGTGCGCGGCTGCCTGCGCGTCGCGCATCATGCCGGCAAGCTCTGCGGGAGTGGGCCGCGGCAGGACGGCCTGCACGATCTCCATTGCCTTCTCCAGCAGTATTCCCGAGGGAAGGCCGTCACGACCGTGGGCGATCTTCCCACCCTCGGGATCGGGAGTATCCAGGCGGATGCCTGCCTTCTCCATGGCGAGGGAGTTCACCCACAGGGCGTGACCGCTCTTGGCTTGCAGCGCCACGGGGTTGCGGGGGGCAGCGGCATCCAGGGGCCGCGCATCGGGCAGGGCGCCGGTGCCCCAGACGTTGTGGTTCCATCCCCAGCCCGTGATCCACTCGCCGGGAGCGCTCTTGGCGGCGTGCTCTCTCACCCGATGCACCGCCTCCTCGAGGGTGGCCGTCTCCGCGTCGACGCTGCGCAGCGACTGTGCGTACCAGGAGAAGTGCAGGTGCGCGTCGGTGAGCCCGGGGAGCACGCAACGGCCGCCCAGGTCGATCTCCCGCGGCGCGGCGGGGGCCAGGGCAGCGATGGCCCCGGCGCGGTCACCCACGTAGAGGAACCTGCCGCCGCGGATGGCGACGGCCGCGGCCAGCGGCAGCTTCTCCCGCATGGTATGGAAGACACCGTTGGTCAGGATGATATCTGCACACATTGGCTCAGGCCTCCTCTTCAGCCGCCGGGCAGGGCACAAGCAGGTGTGCGGGGGGACCGGGGAGTATTCATGCGACGGACGGCGATTCTTCTACAGCGCTTTCTCGTACACCCGGTACTTGCGATAGGGTTTGCCGCCGAGCTTCAGCGCCGTGTTGGTCATGGCGGCGTTGTCCTCTTCGACCCAGGACATCTCCCCTTTTACGTAACCCTTGGGGACCCCGTACTTGTAGCTGTAATAGTAGAAGGCCAGATCGATCCCTCGGTTGCGGTATTCCTTGAGCACGCCCATGCTCATCACGCGCACGAGGCTGATCTTCCTCTTTGCCATCAGGATCTTCACGAAGCCGAAGGGGAACAGCCGGCCCTTCGCCGCCTTCAACCCCACGTTGAAGTCGGGGACCGCCAGCGAGGCGCCGACAGTCCGGCCGTCCACCTCCGCGAAGAAGACGATGTCCGGATCGATGGCAATTTTCAGGTCGCTCCCCAGGAGCTCGATCTCGGGCAGCGTCATAGGCGTATAGATGGCGTTCACCTTTTCGAACTCATTGTACAGGGTCGCGAACCGCTTGATCTCGCCCTTGAAGTCCTTCATATTCAATTTGCGGATGACGAACTTGCCTTTTGCTTCCACCCGCGGCATGATCTTCTCCAGCCGCTCGGGTATGTCGGGACTGTCCAGCAGCCAGGCCACCAGGTCCTTCCATTTCGTGTTGCCGCACTTCTGGATGAGAGGGTCGTGGTAGCGGGGATTGTAGGTCATCAGGATCACGGGCGGACCGTCGAACCCCTCGATGAGCGTTCCCACCAGATCGTTTGCGCTGGGGGACATGGGGCCAATGATGCGGGTGCACCCGCGCTCCCGTGCCCACGCGAAGGCGGCATCGAAGAGCGCGCGGGCCGTTTCCGTGTCATCGATGCATTCGAACCAACCCCAGTAGGCCGCCTTCTCCCCGTAGGACTGCTCCCAGAGGGCGTCGTGGATGGCGGCGATCCTCCCGACCAGCTTCCCGTCCCTGCGGGCAATCAGGAGCTCCCGCGCCGCGTGCTGCCAGAAGGGATGGCGTTCGCGGTCGAGCTTCTTCAGATCGTCAGCGAGGAGATTGGGGACCCACTTGTCATCGCTGCGGTACAGGGAGAACGGGAGCTTCACGAACTCCTTCAGCTGCTTTTTCGTTGTGACATGTTCGATGGTGACCGGCATCCTGCCCCCTTTCCTGCCTGGAGACAGCCATGAAGGTAAGTGAGAGGGTCGCGGCTGTCAAGCTGAAGACGGAGCTTCGCTCCGCTTTGCGGGCGGGGCGCTGGCCAGGGCCGCCATTACATGCATAATCATTCACGTTGGCGTCATTATTTACATGGTGGTTCCCGCTCCGTGGCGTATAATAGTAGAAGGCGATGCCGCAACAGGGTGCAACGATGAGCAAACACGAGGAAGCAGAACAACGACCCGAAGCGGGCTCGGGCGCGCCCGCGCACCACGATCAACACCTGGGAGCCCGCGGACTCCTGCTGCTGTTGAGCGGGCTCTCCCAGAGGAGCGTCTTCTGGGTCCTCGCCGTGGGCTCCCTGGTCCTCGCGGAGGTCATCGCCCTTGCCGCGAGCCTGATCGCATTCCATGCCATCCGGGCCGACATCATGCTGGTTTGCCTTGTGGCAGCCGGCATCACCTCCATCGTGACCGCCTTCACCGTCCGCTACATGGTCATGCGCATGCGGGTGCACCAGGAGAGGCTCGAGCGGTTCGCCACGATGGACGAGCTCACCGGCTCCCCCAACCGCAGGGTCTTTCGCGAACGGCTGGAGTCGGAGGTCGACCGCTGTTCCCGCCTTGGCACCCGGCTGTGCGTGGTGTTCGTTGACATCGATTTCTTCAAGCGCATCAACGACGATTACGGTCACCAGGTGGGGGACTCCGTGCTGAAGGAGATCTACGCGCGGCTGGAGGAAAGCCTCCGTCCCTACGATTTCGTCGGCCGCTTCGGCGGGGACGAGTTCATCATGGCGCTTCCCGGCACCGACGTGGAAGGCGGGGTTGCAGTCGCCGAGCGTCTGCGCGAATCCGTGCTCGCCGGCCCCGTCGGGAAGCTGCGCGGAGTAACGATCAGCCTCGGGGTGGCGCAGCTGGAAAAGGGGATGACGGCGGAGATGCTCCTCAGCGACGCGGACATTGCGTTGTACCGGGCGAAAAACAGCGGCAGAAACCGGACCGAGACGCACGGAAACGCCGAGCGCTGATCGCTGCGGCCCGGGCTCTCGCGGGCGCCCGCTGTCATGACATCCCCCTCAATCGACGCGGAAGAGATACCCGTTCTGCTCGAGGTATTCGAAGATGAGACCGACGATCTTCTCCCGCCGGGCCGGCGGGATCAGGATGTCCTTTTCCTGCAGCGCCTCCAGGGCATTCACGCAGTCGTAGAACTCGATCTCCTTGTCTGCCTGGTTCCAGATATCGCCAATGAGTGAATCGATCTCGCGGGAGATGAAGTCGGGCAGGGGAAAATCAAGCCGCGGGAGGACAAACTCCCAGACCTTCGCGGCATCGATGTTGCCCGGACTCTCGTCGCGGTCGCGGGAGAACTTCAGAATGCGCCCCATGGGTGTCCCGCGTTGATTGTCACCCAGCGGCAGGGCGATTGCAAGCGGGAGGCAAAAGGGGCCCGCGCCGGCAGCATTTCCCTGGCCTCTGCCCGGCACCCTTTCTATATTCGCGCCCAGGGAGGCTCTATGATTCTGATTGCCCTCGTGCTCATGCTGAGCAGTGCTTCGCTCGTGTCGGCCCAGGACTGGCAGCCGGCGGCGGCAGGCGGCCTGCCGCAGTGGCCGACCCCGGCGGGATACGAGGCAGACGGCACGCCGCTGTACATCGCCCGCGCCCCGTTCAACAGGGGCGTGCAGATCGGCAAGGTCAATCCCACCCATGCCGGCGCCTACATACCGTGGGGCGGCGTCGAGAGCTCCGTTTCCGCATTCGAGGTGTACTGCGGAAGCGGCGCATGGGTCCCCGCAACCGCTGCCGCGCTTCCCCCGGGAGCAGTCCCCGGCGGAAAGGAAGCCGACGGCACGCCGCTGTACATCATCCGCGCTCCGCTGGAGGGAAGCCTCGTTCCCGGCAAGTTCAACCCCGTCTTCCACAAGGGCTACCTGCCCTACGGCGGGAAGGAGCAAGAGATCCAGTCATTCGAGGTCCTCGTCCAGGACTGGGTCCCGCTGGCCGGCGTGCAGCCTCCGCCCGGCGTCGCGGCGGCAGGGTTCGAGGCGAACGGCGCGCCGCTGTACATCGTCCGCGCCCCGATGGGAAACGGCGTCCATCCCGGCAAGCTCAACCCGGCGAACGGCAGGGAGTACGTGAGCTACGGCGGCCGCGAGGTCGAGATGACCTCGGGTCTTGAAGCGTTTACAGGCTCAGGAGACTGGGTGGCGGCCGCTGACGGGGAAGTCCCCTTCGGCGCCATCAAGGGCGGCTACGACGATGACGGGAGCCCGCTCTTCATCATCCGCGCGCGCTACCAGGGGGGAATGCACCTGGGGAAGATGAATCCCGCATCCGGGAAGGCATACATCCCCTACGGGGGGCAGGAAGTCGAGGTGGTCGCCTACGAGGTGCTCGTCTATCACTTCGGCGCCCGGGGCTGACCTGGGCCTGGCCGCGCGGGGCCCGCTGAGGGCGGCCGTCACGTGTGCTGCCCTCAGAGCCTCTGCACGGTAAGACCGCCGTCGACCAGGATGACCTGCCCGGGAGAATAGGGCAGCTCCCCCCGGGCCAGCATGGCAACCGCTTTGCCCACATCGTCGGGCATTCCCCATCTCTTCTGCAGCATGAGTCCGCCCTCGATCATCCTGTCGTACTTCTCGGACACGCCCGCCGTCATGTCGGTCTTTACGATGCCGGGCCTCACCTCGTACACCCTGATGCCTTCCGGTGCAAGGCGCGTGGTCCACAGGAGGCTCGCCATGCTGAGACCCGCCTTGGACATGCAGTACTCCCCGCGGTCGATCGAGGCCACGGTGGCGGAGACCGAGGTGATAAAAACGATGCACCCCGTGCGCCCGCCGGGCCCCGCTGGCTCCCTCAGCATGATCCGGGCGGCAGCCTGCGTGAGGAAATAGGGGCCCCTGAGATTCGTGCGGATGAGACGATCGAAGCTCTCCCGTGATGCATCGAGGATGTCCCGCCGTTCCTTTGGCGCGGTCCCCGCGTTGTTCACCAGGAGATCCAGCCGTCCAAATCGCTGCAGGGCAGCCGAGAGAATGCGATCAGCCGCGTCATCCGCACCGATGTCCGCCCGCACGTAGAGCACATCGACTCCCGCGGCGCGAAGCTCATCCAGCGCGGGCCGTGCCTGCCCTTCCTCCCGCATCCCGCAGATGCACAGGTCCCAGCCCTCGCGGGCAAGGGCGGTGGCACACCCCAGCCCGATGCCGCGCGCCCCTCCCGTCACCAGCGCGACGCGGCCGCTCACCTGACGGCCTCAGCAAGCGTCGGGACATCCACCCAGCTTCGCTTCCGGGAAGACTCGAGACCCAGCTCGGCAAGCTGCACGCCTTTCGCGCCCTCCAGCAGCGACCAGCGAAACGGCGTGTCCAGCACGACGTGGCGCAGGAAAAGCTCCCACTGCACCTTGAAGGCATTGTCGTATACGCGCTGCTCGGGCATCTTCTGCCAGGAGCCGTAGAAGTCGATGGTGCTGGGCACATCGGGGTTCCAGATCGGCCGCGGGGTGGCGCCGTAGGGCTGGATCCAGCAGTCGCGCAGGCCGGCCACCGCCGAGCCCAGCGTCCCGTCCACCTGCAGGGTCAAAAGGTCGTCGCGGCGCACGCGCACGTCCCAGGAAGAATTGATATGAGCGATGATGCCGCCTTCCAGCTCGAAGGTGCTGTACGCCGCGTCATCGGCCGTGCTCACGTACGCCGTCCCGTTTTCATCCCAGCGCTCAGGAATGTGCGTCACTGCCCGGCAGGAGACTGCCTTCACCTCGCCGAAGAGGTTGTCCAGCACGTAGCGCCAGTGGCAGAGCATGTCGATGACGATGCCCCCGCCCTCTTCCTTCCTGTAGTTCCACGACGGCCGCTGCGCCGGCACGAGGTCTCCCTCGTAGACCCAGTAGCCGAACTCTCCGCGAACAGAGAGGATCCGGCCGAAGAAGCCGCGCGACTTCAGGTCGGCCAGCTTCATCAGGCCGGGCAGCCACAGTTTGTCCTGCACCACCCCGTGCTTCACGCCTTTCTTCCGCGCCTGCTGGTAAAGGGCGTATGCCTCGGCGGTGCTCGTGCCGATCGGCTTTTCGCAGTAGATGTGCTTCCCCGCCGCGATCGCCTTTGACACGCTCGCCGCCCGCCGCGGCGTGGACTGGGCGTCGAAGTACACGCTCATCGTCGGGTCGGAGAGCGCGGCATCGAGGTCCGTGGTCCAGCGGGCAATTCCAGCCTGACGCGCAACGCCCTGGAGCTTATCGGCATTCCTGCCGACCAGCAGCGGCGACGGCATGATCAGCGCATCCGCTCCCGCCGGCACACCCCCCTGCTTCATGATGGCAACGATCGAGCGCATCAGGTGCTGGTTCATGCCCATGCGGCCGGTGACGCCGTTCATGATGATGCCGACCGTGTGCGTGGTCATGCCTTCCGCTCCCCTCGCTGCCCCTGCGCGCCCGGGGGGAGCGGCGGGGCATCCGCGCCGGCGCGCGGCAGGGTGCCGTCCAGCTCCTGCCGCCAGTGCGCCACGTCGCCTCCCGGCGCGTACACGTAGATCATGATCAGCGGCACGTCGCCGACATTGGTGAGCTGGTGGAAGACCTTCGAAGGAATGTACATGAGCTGGCCGGCGCCGAGGATCGTCTTCTCCTCCCCCAGGCAGGCTTCCCCCGTCCCCTGGACGATGAAGTACACTTCCTCCTGCTCCTGGTTGTGCCAGGGGACCTGGCCGCCGCGCGACTCCAGCGTCACGTAGCCCATGGCGAAGTGCGCCGCCTGCACCGGGGAGGCCCCGCCGACAAGGTTCTGCGTCCGCCGCCCGGCAGGATAGCTGCGCCCCGCGATCAGCGCGAGATCGGCAATCGTCATCCTCTATTTCCTCTCTGCCCAGAACACAAGGGGCCTTCCCCCCTCGAGAAATCTCTGGGAATGCAATGCAGCTTCCCGCAGGTGATAGTCTCCCCACATGCTGGATTCGCCGCTGGGCACGGTGCCGACGGCAGGGACGGCATCCCACCCGTTGGGCCTGTGATACACCGAATGCAGGAGCAGTCCCTGGTGACTTTCCTCGACGCTGAGGTACGGCTCCTCGAGAAGCCGGGAGAGAACGCCGAGCCCCGCGTTCACGTAGCGCTCCGCCTCCGGCGCGCCGTCGTACCGCGCCGCGGTACCCCGCGGATTTGCGACGGATTTGGCGCCGTCGTTTGCGCGCAGCCAGCTCCCATAGCGCAGGAGGCCCTGGCAGGCAATGGCAGCGGCGGAGCTGTCGACAGGCTCGAGGGCGTTGAACGGATCAGCGGGGCGCTCCCGCCACGGGCCCAGCTGCGCCAGGCCCGGCGCTCCGGTGTCCCAGTAGGGGATTCCGTCGGCGGCGCTGTTGTCGATGTAGAAGTCGGAGGTGACGCGTGCCGCGCGGTCGAGGTTCTCGAGGATTTCATTCCTGCCACCCAGCGGCGCGAGCTCCTCCGCGGGCAGGGCCGAAAGGAACTCGAGCTGCTCCGCGAAGCCGAGGATTGCCCATGCGAGCCCCCGGGTCCACGTGCTGAATGGCGAGTACCCCTGCTGGGTGCCGGGGCAGCGATAGGCCCCATCGGTGACGTTGAAGAGGGACTCGTGGGCAACGCGCCCGGGCACGTCATAGGCGTCCCGTCCCTCGCCGTAGTACACAGACCAGCGCGCCGTGGCCCGCGCGTGCTGCACCAGGCGTTCCAGCAGCGAGACCCTGCGGTCGTTTTCCTCGCAGAGCACGTGGCCGAGCCTGTGGGACACCGCCAGTGCGCGCAGCGAGCGTATGGTGTCCACGAAGAGTGAGTGCGGGCCGTTAAAGGAATAGATGAACCCGCCGCCGGGAATGTTCGTCCATCGCCGGGCCTGCACGGCGCCGCTGACCTTCAAGGCCAGCTCGTACAGGCGTCTCTCCCAGGGGTTCTCGGGAATCAGCCCCGTGCCCATCAGGCGCAGGAGGGTGCCGTAGGTACTGACATTGTTGAAGCCGTGATCGTGCACGCCGAAGTGGGTAAGGTGCACCGCCATTTTTTCAATCGTGTTCTTCCGGCCGTTCTCGAGAAACTCCATGTCGCCGGTAGCCTCGAACTGCAGGAGGGCAGAGCCGAACTGGAAGCCCTGCGTCCATTCGGTCCACCCGCGCGAGGTCCACTGGCCTCCCGCGGTGAACACGGGCGCCCCTTTCAGGGAGCCGGCGGACCTCTCGAGGCTTCGGATCTTGCCGGCGGAGAGGCCCCACATCGTATCGATCTTCAGCTTCAGCTCACCCGGGGACACCGGGCCAGCACTCAGCATGCGTGGCCTAGTTCATCGACGGCTTGAAGCCCGTCTGCAGTATGATGCGGTACAGGGGGCCTTTCCTGCCAAAGGCATCCGCCCAGCCTTCAGCGGGGTTCTGATGGAAGATGATGTCCCGCGTGGCCTTCACGATCAGCCAGGCCTCTGCCTTCAGCTCCCCTTCCAGCTGGCCAGGGCCCCAGCCCGAGTAGCCCGCGTAGAGCCTCACCGCCGGCCGGTCCTCCGCCGGGGTCTCCCCCCATGGGCCCTTCAGGTAATCGATGATGGGCTGGGTCGCCGGCTCGAAAACAACTCCTTCGACAGGCTGCTCCTTGTCGCCCTCAGAAAGCTCCTCGGGAAACCCGGCGTGCAGCAGGAAGAGGAACTCCTGCTGCACGGGACCGCCGACGTAGACGGGGATGGCGCCGGCAGAGAGCCCGTCGGTTTCCTCGAGCACCTCGCCGAGTGCGAACCGCGAGGGACTGTTCACGACAAGACCGAAGGCGCCCGTATCGTCATGGGTGATCATGAGGACCACGGAACGGTAGAAGTTGGGATCCATGAGGGTGATGTCCGAAATGAGGAAATGGCCCCCGAGGTAGCGGGGCTGAGCGGCGGGTTCCGATGGCTGATCCGGATCGCTGCCGTGGTTCATGGCGATGAGAAATCTACACCACGACTGCTGTTCTGGCAACGAGCCGGAGGAAGGGTCGGGAGCTTCGCTGGCACCCGACCCCTACGGCTCTCTCCGGATTACTCCAGGAGTCCTCCACGGACATGCAGATCGTAGCCGCCGGCCGTTCGCGTGTAGTCGAACTGCTGCACTTCAGTGCCGCCGGCAGGCGCCGCGGGGGACGGGGCAACGCCCTTCGGTGAGCCTGCCGCGGCGGCGGTGATGCCGCGCAGCTGCATGAAGTCGGGATTGTTCGCGTTCTCCCAGCAGTAGATCTCGAAGATCGCGTCGGGACCCTGCTCGAAGGGGTGCTCACCCACGTGCGCGGTCAGGGTGTAGTAGATGTAGTGCGTGCGGCCCGTCTCCACGTGATGGTAGGTGAGGTAATAGCTGCCGGGCTCAGTCGGGTAATTCGTGAATGGGGAGATGTAGGACAGGCGCTGTAGGCTGGTGTCGGTGGTGTACAGCGTGTCCGGAGCGGAGTACC
>JBEKVA010000094.1:0-11998 GCA_049514475.1 Spirochaetia bacterium | reverse complement strand
CTCCACCAGGCAGAAGGACCCGTGGGGTCCGTCCACCTCCAGCTCATCGCCGGGCCGACGCCTGTGCAGGGCGCCGGAAACCGCCCCCCCGGGGATCTCCCTGACCAGTACCTCCAGGAAATCCTCGCGGGGAGATGAAAACAGCGAGTACTCCCTCTGGTCCCGGGCCCCCGGCAGGCCGAGGTTGACCCACTGGCCGGCCTGGAAGGCCAGGCCTTCCCGCGAGAAGCGCAGGACGAATGTCGCGGGGGACAGGTCACGAACGTGCAGCACGCGGTGAATGCGGGCCGTCCGCGCGCCGCGGGACAGGCGATGTGCCTCAGAACCTGCACGGGAGGAGGTCTCGATCATGCGCCGGGGGAATCTCCCCGCGCGGCCCTGATCTTCGCCAGGTGATCGCGCAGCCCGCTGTACTGCTCCCCGGCATGGTAGGAGGAGCGGACCAGCGGTCCCGATTCGCAGTACAGAAAGCCTTTCCGCGCCGCCGCCTCCTTCAGCTCCGCGAACTCCTGGGGGGTCCAGTAGCGCTGCACGGGTATGTTGTTGCGCGTCGGCTGCAGGTACTGGCCGATGTTCACCACGTCCGCTCCCGCGGCGCGCAGGTCATCGAGGGTCTCAAGCACTTCGTCCTTCGTCTCCCCGAGCCCCAGCATGATGCTCGACTTCACGATGCCACGCGGGTCGAGCCTTCGGGCGATGCGCAGGAAATCGAGGGAGCGCTCGTAGCGGGAGCGCGAGCGCACCAGCGGGGTGAGGCGCCGCACCGTCTCCACGTTGTGGCTGATGATGTCAGGGGCGCTGCGCACGACCGCCTCAATGGCATCGGCGGAGCCCATGAAGTCCGAGGTGAGCACCTCCACCGAGCATGCGGGGACCCGGGCCCGGATGGCGCGCACGGTGGCCGCCATGACCGATGCGCCGCCGTCCGGCAGGTCGTCGCGGTTCACCATGGTCACGTGCGCGTGCTTCAGACCCATGCGGAGCACCGCCGCGGCGACGCGCAGCGGCTCCAGCCTGTCCACGGCGCCGGGCAGCCCGGTGCCCACCGCGCAGAAGCGGCAGCGGCGGGTGCAGGTGTCCCCCAGGATCATGAAGCTGGCCGTTGCCGATTTCCCCCAGCACTCGTGGAGGTTGGGACAGCGCGCCTCCTGGCAGACGGTGTGCAGGTCCTCGCTTTTCACGAGGTTCTTGATGGCGACGTAGCTCTCCGTGGTGTTCAGGTGGATCTTCAGCCAGTCAGGCTTGCGCTGCCGCAGCTGCGCATCGGACATCTTACCCTTCCTTCCCCGCGGCGCCCGCGGCATCCGCCCGCCGGCCGTCCTTGCCATGCACGGTTTCCCCGCGCTTCTCCCGCTCCGCCGTCACGCGGCGCTTCATCAGGTTGATGAGCTTCGTCACCTTGATCTCGCGGGGGCACACGCGGGTGCACTCGAAATGGTTCTCGCACGCCCAGACCCCGTCGGGGCTGTCCAGCGCGTCCAGCCGGGGGGCAAGCCCCCAGTCCCTGCTGTCTTCCACGAACCGGGCGGCGGCAACGATGGCGGCCGGGCCCAGGAACCGGGGGTTCTTCTCCAGCACCGGGCAGGCCGAGTAGCAGGCGGCGCAGTTGATGCACTTGGTGGCATCCTCGAACTGTGCCTGCTGCTGCTGCGTCTGCAGGGTTTCGCGGCCGCCGCCCGTCCCGGTCTTTTCGGCCGGCAGAAGAAACGGGGTGACCTTCAGGCTGTTCTGGAAAAACGGCGTCTGGTCCACCACGAGGTCCCGCAGGACCGGCAGGTGGCGCAGCGGCTCTATGCTGACAATGAGCTCGGGGGCGCCCTCCCCCGCCGGGACGGCAGGGACCAGGTCACGCACCAGGGTGCGGCAGGCGAGGCGCTCCTTCCCGTTGATCCTCATGGCATCCGACCCGCAGACCCCGTGAGCGCAGCTGTAGCGGAAGGAGAGCGTGGCATCCTGCTCACTCTTGATGCGCAGCAGCACGTCGAGGAGCCGATCGGTGGGCTCCGCCGCAGCGGTGAAACGCTGCACGCGCGGGGGCCTGCCGGAGGCAGGGTCGAACCTGTTGATGTCCAGGATGATCTTCATCGCCCGCCTCCATTGCTCTGGAACTGGAGCACGCTCAGGGCGGCCGCGATGCCGCGGGCCAGATCACGGAAGGCGGTGCGGGCGGCGAAGGGCGGCTCCCCGGGGACATCCGCGATGCCGGTGACGGGACAGCCCTCGTCGCCCAGGCGGGACACGCGGGGGTCCAGCGGGATCCTTCCCAGGAAGGGGACACCCATCTCCTGCGCGGCGCGCTCACCGCCGCCGCTGCCGAAGATCTCCCCGCTCATGTTCTCCACGATTCCGAGCACGGGGACGTTCAGCTTCTGGAAAGCCGTGACACCCCGCCGGGCATCGCTCACCGAGAGAAGCTGTGGCGTGGTGACCACCACCCCGGCGGTCAGCGGCACGAGCTGCGCGATGCTGAGCTGCGCATCCCCCGTTCCCGGGGGCAGGTCGACCACCAGGTAGTCCAGCCCGCCCCAGACCACCTCGGTGAGAAGCTGCCGCAGGGCGCTGTGGATCATCGGCCCGCGCCAGACCAGCGCCTCTTCCGGCCCCACGAGAAAGCCCATGCTCATGACCTTCACCCCGTGGGCGAACGCCGGCACCATCTTCTCCCCCTCCGGCGGGGGAAGCTCATCCACGCCCATCAGCGTGGGCACGTTCGGACCGTAGATGTCGGCGTCCAGCAGCCCGACGGCGGCCCCTGCCTGGGCAAGGCCCACGGCAAGGTTCACGCTCACGGTGGACTTGCCGACGCCACCCTTGCCGCTTCCCACGGCGATGATCGTGCTGATGGGGAGATTGATCTTCTCCTGGATCCTCTTGTCGGCGCGCACCTTCGCGTCGAAGGCGATCTCGATCTTCCCGGCCGCCGGGACGAGCTTCCTGATGGCCTGCTCGCTTTCCTCCCTGATCCTGTCCTTCAAGGGACAGGCGGGGGTGGTGAGGGTGATGGCGAAGCTGATGTCGCTGCCGGTGATCCTGATGTCGCGCACGAAATCAAGGGAGATGAGATCCCGATGCAGCTCGGGTTCCTGCACGGTGGCAAGCGCATCGCGAACCTGTTTTTCCGTCACCGCAGCGTCTTTCATCGATAAATAGTACTAAAATCGCACTTGATTGTGGAAATGCGGCCGGGGTGTTAGAACGACATCACCAAGGGGGGTCGGATGCTGTACGAGCTTAGGGAGTACCGGATCAGGAAAGGCAAGATGAAGCAGTGGCTGAAGCTCTTCGAGGAGGAGATCGTTCCCTTCCAGGCCTCGAAGGGCATGGTGATTCCCGCCAGTTTCACCGCGGTGAAGAAGCCCGACCTGTTCATCTGGCTGCGCCGTTTCGCGAGCGAGGCCGAGCGGGCAAGGCTTTACAAGAAGGTGTACGAGACGGATCGCTGGGAGAAGGACATTCAGCCGAAGGTCGACGCGGTGCTGGACGTATCGAAGATCGTGGTGACACGGCTCTTACCCACGGCGCATTCGGTTCTCGGCTAGGGACTCGGCAGGCGCAGGCCTGCAGGCGACTACTTGACTCCCTCCGGATGCCAGCGTACTTTTATTGCTGCAGAGCAATTGGAGCAATTCAAGTCGTGGCCCCTCAAATTCTTTCGATGCGAAAGATAGATAAACGCTTCACCGGCGTGCATGCCCTGCGGCAGGTCGATTTCGACCTCGACGAGGGAGAGATCCATGCCCTGGTCGGGGAGAACGGGGCCGGCAAGTCGACCCTCATGAAGGTCCTCATCGGCATCAACCCCAAGGACTCCGGTGAAATCCATTACCTTGGCCACCCGTTCAACCCTCGGGATCCCCGGCACGCCCTGGAGATGGGTATCGGGATCATCCACCAGGAACTGAACATGATGGACCATCTCACGGTCTCCGAGAACATCTTCATTGGCCGTGAGTCGACGCGGGGAGTCTTTCTCGACAAACGGGAGCAGCGGCGGCGGACCGAGGAGCTGTTCGCCCGGCTGAAGATGAATATCGATCCGAACGAACGCCTCGCCCGGCTCACCGTCGGCAAGCAGCAGATGGTGGAGATCGCCAAGGCGGTCTCGCACGAGCTTCGGATCCTGATTCTCGACGAGCCCACGGCGGCGCTCGCCGACGCCGAGATCGAGGAGCTGTTCGCCATCATGCGGGACCTGGCCCACCGCGGGGTCGGCATGGTCCATATCTCTCACCGCCTCGATGAGATCCACCGCATCGCCGATCGGGTCACCGTCCTGCGCGACGGGGAGCGCGTCGACACGCGGAAGACGGCGGAGGTGACCAGGCAGCAGATCATCAACATGATGGTCGGCCGCGTCATCTACGAGCAGCCCAAGACAAGCAGCAGTGTCGCTGGTGACGCGCCGATGGTGCTCCGCGTGAACCGCCTGAACGCCGGGCGGCTGGTGCGCGACGTGAGCTTCGAGCTGCGCCAGGGGGAGATTCTCGGCATCGCCGGGCTCATGGGGTCCGGCCGGACGGAGACGGTGCGGGCGATCTTCGGCGCGGACGAGGTGCAGAGCGGCACCGTGGAGGTCAACGGTCGCCGCGTGGCTATCCGTTCCCCCGAGGACGCCGTGGCGTGCGGTCTCGGCTACCTCTCCGAGGACAGGAAGCGCTACGGGCTGGCCGTCAACCTCAGCGTGAAGGACAACCTCACGATGGCCACCTACGACCGCTTCCAGCGCGGTCTGTTCATTGCGGCGACGAAGGTCCGCCGGGTCACCGGGGAGTACGTGCAGAAGCTGGCCATCAAGACCCCGTCCCTCGAACAGCTCCTGCGCAACCTCTCCGGCGGCAACCAGCAGAAGGTCGTCATCGCCAAGTGGCTGATCAGGAACTGCGACATCCTCATCTTCGACGAGCCGACGCGCGGCATCGACGTGGGGGCCAAGAGCGAGATCTACCACCTGATGAACGATCTGGTGCGGGAGGGGAAGTCGATCATCATGATCTCCTCCGAGCTGCCTGAGATTCTGAGGATGAGCGACCGCATCCTGGTGATGTGCGAGGGGCGCATCACCGGGGAGCTGCCGATCGAGAAGGCAAGCCAGGAGGCGATCATGGCGTACGCCACGATGGGGCGCCAGCAAGTCCTCGCAAGGAGCTGAGCATGGGCGACATGACCCTGGAGACTGGCAGGATGCGGCGGTTTCGGGAACAGGCGCTGAAGTTCCTCGCCCCGGCGGCGCTCGTCATTCTCTATCTGTTCTTCGGGGCGTTCGGCCGCAATTACTTCTCCTATCCGACGCTCGTGAACATCATCGACGCCGCCTATTACATCGGCTTCATCGCGATGGGCGTCACGTTTGTCATCATCAGCGGTGGAATCGACCTTTCGATCGGGACGGTCATGATGGCGGCGGCCATCATCGGCGGCACCGCCATGAAGCACGGTCTGCCGATGGTCCCGACGCTGATCCTGATCATCGCCGTGGGGACCGCATTCGGCTTCTTCAACGGGTTCATGGTCGCCCGCGTGAAGATGCCGCCGTTCATCGTCACCCTGGGCACGATGATGATCTCCATGGGAATCGGCTCCATCGTCTCCAACGTGCAGAGCGTGACATTCCCCATCCGCAACACCCCCGGAGGATGGTTCAAGAGCATCTTCCTCTACCTCACACCGCACGGGGTGGGCGTACCCACCGGCGCGCTCCTGCTGGGAATCGTGGCGGTCATCTGTCACATCGTGCTCAGCAGTACGAAGATGGGTCGCTACACCTATGCCATCGGCAGCAACATGGAAGCGGCCCGCCTCTCGGGTGTCAACGTGCAGAAGTGGCAGATGCTCGTGTACGTCATTGCCGGGGCCACCGCCGGTGTCGGCGGGATTTCCTACGCGGCCATCTACACCACCGTCCTTCCGGCGCAGGGGCAGGGCTTCGAGCTGAATGCCATTGCCGCGGCGGTCATCGGCGGCACCTCCCTTGCGGGGGGCATCGGAACGATCTGGGGCACGATCATCGGCGTGTTCATCATGTCGGTGCTCGCCACCGGCCTGCCTTCCCTGAACCTCGAGGCGCATTTCCAGACCTTCTTCACGGGCGTCATCGTCATCGGGGCGGTGCTCCTGGACATGTACCGCACGCGCAAGGCCGCGGAGGTGCGGATCGAGACGCCGGCGGACCTCTATCGGGCATCGATGCTGGCCAAAATCGCGGATATGAAGAGGCAATTGGCGTCTGGCAAGGCCGCCGATGACGGGAAGCAGGCCTCGGCGATCCGCGCCCAGATCAGCGCGGCTCGACGGGAGATGAAAGTGACCTTTGCAAAGATGAAGTCTGACGAGAAGGCGGAACGGGCCCGGCTGCGCACCGAGGAGCGGGCGGCGGACCGGGAGCTTTCAGCAACTCTCAGACGAAAGGAGTCCTCACCGGAGTGAGAAAGCTGAGCCGCGCCAGTCGCGACATGGGTGTCGGGAGCGCCGCTCATCGTGATCGTGTTATCCTGCCCTGGGCGCATGTCCGGGGTAAAAAAACGAGAGGAGGTATCCCCATGGGTACGCTCAGACGAAAGGGATTGCTGCTGGCGGCCGCCGCACTGCTCATTGCCGTGCCGATCTTCGCCGCCCCGACGGCAATCTACATCCCCGTCATCTCGAAAGGCTTCCAGCACCAGTTCTGGCAGACCGTGAAGCTGGGCGCCGATGCCGCGGCCACCCAGTACAAGGTGGTCATCACCTTCGAAGGGCCGCCCACTGAAGCCGATATCCAGCAGCAGGTGACCATGCTCTCCAACGACCTCGCGAAGAACCCCTCGGCCATCTGTCTTGCGGCACTCGACACGAGGTCCGTCACGGACCAGTTGAACGAGGCCATCCGCAGGCACATCCCCATCATCGGGTTCGACTCCGGCGTTCCCAACGCGCCCAAGGGCGCCATCTACGCAACGGCCGCCACCAACAGCTACGCCGCGGCCGGCATCGCGGCTGACAAGATGTTCGCGGCGATCAAGGACAAGATCATGGCGGCAACCGCGGACAACCCGGTCACCATCATCGACTTCAACCAGGACGCCACCAGCCAGTCGGTGACTGACCGCGGCAAGGGGTTCCGTGACCAGATGATCAAACTGATCACGACCCAGGGCGGCCATTCCAAGGGCGACATCCGGGTGCAGGGCAACCCGGCATATCTCGGCGGGGGCCTCCCCACGAGCGGCAAGGCGATCATCATCGACGTGGTGGTCCCGCCGACGCCGAAGGACCCGGACCTCGTTGCCGGCGCCCAGGCGGTGCTGAACCGCGTGGATTCCGACCATATCCTCGGGATCTTCTGCTCGAACGAAGGCACGGCGCGCGCCGTGGTCACCGCGACCAACGACGGAGCCTCGCTGCCGTCCCAGTACCCTGGCCTGATCGTCATCGGGTTCGACGCCGGCGCCGCCCAGAAGGCAGCGGTCCGGGCCAAGTACTTCTTCGGCGCCATCACGCAGGACCCCTACAACATCGGGTTCAAGGCTGTCGAGCTCGCCGTCAAGGCGATCAAGGGCCAGAAGGTGGCCAACATCGATACCGGCGCCCACTTCTACGATTCCACCAACATGGACGAGCCGGACATCGCGAAGCTTCTCTACGATTGAAAAAGCATTTGCAGCGCTGAATGCTGGGGGGCTGTCCCGAAAGGGCAGCCCCCTTTTTGCGGCGCCCGCCGTGTACGGCCGCCCGCGCGGCGTCCTGTCCCCCGGGCTCTCAGCCCGACTCCGCGTCGAGCGCCCGGCGCACCCGCGCCAGCAGCTCCTCCGCGTCGAAGGGCTTGGCCAGCAGATCGATGCCGGCATCGAGGACTCCGTGGTGCACCACCGGACCTTCCGTGTAGCCGGACATGTAGAGCACCTTCACCTCCGGGGTGCTGGCCTGCATGCGCTTGCCCAGCTCGCGGCCGTTCATCAGCGGCATCACCACGTCGGTGAGCAGGAGCTCCGCCGCGAATCCCGCCTCGACGGCGGCGAGCGCCTCCGTTCCATCGCGTGCCTCCTGCACCCGGTAGCCGGCGTTTCGCAGCGCCGCGGCGATGAAGGTCCTGATGTCCTGCTCGTCTTCCACCAGGAGAATGGACTCGGTGCCCCGCGACGGTGATGCGCCGCCCTGCTTCCGTTGATCGTCGGACTTCTGTTCGTCCACGCGCGGAAGGGAGATGGTGAACCGGGTACCCGTGCCGGGCTCGCTGTCGCAGAAGATGAAGCCCCCGCTCTGCTTCACGATGCCGTACACGGTTGCCAGCCCCAGGCCCGTTCCCTTGCCCATTTCCTTCGTGGTAAAGAAAGGCTCGAAGATCTTGCCGATGGTCTCGCGGTCCATCCCCTCCCCGGTGTCGCTCACCGCCAGCAGCACGAACTCCCCCGGTATGGAGGCGAACTGCGGCGGGGTCGAGCCGGACCCCAGCGTCCCGTTGCTGGTCTCCACCGTGATCGTTCCGCCGAGGGGCATCGCGTCGCGTGCGTTCGCGGCGAGGTTCATTATCACCTGCTCGATCTGCCCGGGGTCCGCCCTGATGTTTCCCAGTCCCTCGGCGTAGCGGGTGACGAGCTGGATGTCCTCCCCGATGAGCCGGGCGAGCATGCCTTCCATGCCGCGCACGACCTCGTTCAGGCTGATGACGCGGGGCGTGCGCACCTGCCGGCGGCTGAAGGCGAGAAGCTGCGCCGTCAGGTCCCCCGCCCTCTGCGCCGAGCGCTTGATCTGCTGGATGTCGGGCCGCAGCGGGCTTTTCTCCGGCAGGCTCCCCTCCACCAGGTCGGCGTATCCCTTGATGACCGTCAGCAGGTTGTTGAAGTCGTGGGCAATCCCTCCCGCCAGCCTGCCCACCGCCTCCAGCTTGCTGGCAAGCTGCAGCTGCTCCCCGCTTCGGCGCAGCGCCGCCTCCGTGTCCCTGATCTCGGTGATGTCGCGCCCTATGCCGACCAGTCCCGTGGTCCTGCCCTCGGCGTCCACGAGGGGGACCTTGGTGGTGAGCACCCGCCGCACGCTGCCCACGGGCGTGACGATCGACTCCTCGATGTTCACGATGCTCCTGCCCTCGTCGATGATGAGCCGCTCGTCGGCCGCAAACTTCTCCGCGTCCCGCGGCGGGTAGAAGTCACCGTCGGTCCTCCCGATGAGCTGCGCGGGGCTCTCCACGCCCATGAAGTGTGCGATTGCCCGGTTGGCCAGGACGAACCTGCTCTCCCGGTCCTTGAGGTAGACGTAGTCGGGCAGGTTGTCGATGAGGGTCAAGAGGAGAGTCTTCTCGCGCTGGAGGTTGCGCTCGAGGTTCATCCGCTCCGTGATGTCATCGTAGGTGCCCAGCAGGCCGACGACTTTTCCCTCGCGGTCGCGCAGGGGGACCTTGTTCGTGCGCACCCACAGCTCCGTGCCGTCGGAGAGGACCTGCGGCTCCTCGTAGTTGAGCAGGTGCGCGCCGGTGGCGAGCACGCGGCGGTCATCGGTGCGGTAACGCTCCGCCATGGAACGCCACGGCATCTGGAAGTCGTCAAGACCCACGATGGCGGAGGGATCCATGACGCCGCCATCGTCGGCGAAGGCCGTGTTGCATCCCAGGAAGCGCAGCTCGGGGTCCTTTCAGAACACCCGCTGCGGGATGTTGTCCAGCACCGAGCGCAGCATCTGCTGGGAGCGGTGCAGCTCGCGCTCGGATTCCCGCAGCGCCTCCTGCGCGCGTCTCTGCTCGGTGACGTCGATCACGCTGACCAGCATGTGGGGATAGGAATCGTCGGGCCCCGGGATGTGGGCCTCCACGATAATGTTCAGCTTCCTGCCGCCCGGGGTGACCGCGGTGGATTCGTGCGTGTACAGGTTCTTTCCTTCGGCGATCTTGAGGATCTCATCGCGTATGCTGGTGAGCATCAGCGGGTCATCGAGGTCCAGGGTGATATCGAGGGACCCGAGGAGATCTTCCTTGCGCGGCACCTCGTACAGGCGCAGGGTGGCATCGTTTACATCGATGACCCTGATCAGCTTCGTGGCCTGGCGGAGGAACTCCGGGTGGGCATCCAGATATTCGCTCAGGGAGGGCACGCCGTCGGCCTGAAGGGCCTGTATTGCCGCGCGCAGCTCGGTGATGTCCTCTTCCCAGAGGGAGACTGCCGAGTGCTGGAATATGGCGCGGTATCGATGCTCTTCGGATTGAGCCGCCTCTCCACTGCCCGCCGTCTTCCCGGTTGCCCACGCCATGCGGTTATCCCCCTGCATCCCTGTATCCAAAGTATAGAGCATCTCGGGGAGGTTCACGAGCCGGAAATCCCGCCCAGAAGCCCCGTTCCGGCGCGGCCCCCGGCCCTTGTGCAGCCCCCGGGCTTCCGCCCGGACATGCGGCCGCCCGCCCGTCAGACCATTTGTCATTCCGTGCCCGACAGGGTAGATTCGAAAGCCATGACATCCGAAACGATCCACCAGAATCAGCCGGTGCTGCAGGCGGGCGAGGACATCTCCCGCGCCCGCGCCGGGGCAGTCCTTCTGCACGGGCGGGGGGCATCGGCCGAGGACATCCTCGGGATCTCCGACTACCTCCGCTATCCCGGGCTCGTCTGGCTCGCTCCCCAGGCCTCCGGCCACGTCTGGTACCCCGAGCGCCACTTCGCGCCCCTGGAGGCGAACGAACCGGCGCTTTCCTCGGCATTCCTGGTCATCGAACAGCTGGTCGGCGGTCTGATGGGCCGCGGGATCCCCGCTGAGAGGATCTTCTTCGGAGGCTTCTCCCAGGGCGCGTGCATCAGCACCGAGTTTGCATTCCGCCACCCGCGGCGCTGGGGAGGCATTTTCATCTTCAGCGGCTCGTACATGGGCCCCTCGGAAACCGCTTCCGGCGGCGATGCCGAAGGCTCTTTCGAGGGAACACCCGTCCTGGTGGCCTGCGGTGACCCCGATCCGTACTTCGATGCGGAAAGCGTGAGACGGACCGCGGGAATGTTCCGCGCACGCGGCGCCGCCGTGGAGGACCTCCTGGTTCCGGGGATAGGCCACTCCATAGGAGATGAGGCGATGGACCTTGCCAGCGCCATTCTCGAGCGCGCCCTCGGACCCGTCGAAGGCTGATCATGCCGTCGGTGCGGATTCCCCAGAACGACGCGCAGGCGCGGGCGGAAATCAGGCGGCTGGCCCGGGAGCATGGACTGTCCCTCGGAGGGGGCAGGATCCGCCGCACCTCCTCCCGATTCTGCCTGGGGGTGGAGCACGGGGACTACAACGGCACCGAGCTCTTCGGGGTCGGCACCGACAGGTTCATCTGGCTGGCTTGGAAACCCAACGGCACCGACCGCCAGCGGCTGTTCAGCGGAAACTTCCCCCGCGAAGGGATCGTCGAGTTCCGCTCCGGTGCCGTTCCCCCGCCGCGCTCTGCCGAAATTGCAGAGACCTGGGCCCGATTTCCCTGGGGCGTCGATTACATCCTGCGCCGCGAGGGGCTACAGCCGCGGAAGGGCTTCGATGCCGTCATCCTGGGCAACATCCCCGGCGGCGGCATGTCGCGCTCCGCTTCCCTCACCCTGAACCTGATCCTTACCTCGCTCTCGGTCAACGCCCTGAGCCTCGGCAGGGACAGGATGCGCATCATCGACCTTGCCCAGGCGGTGGAAAACGACTACATCGGCTCCCCCTGCGGGCAGCTCGACCAGATCATGATCTACTTCGCCCGGGCCGGCATGGGCACCCATTACATCCCGCGAACGCGCTCCATAAAGTATGTCCCTCTCGGTGAAGGGGCGATGGACTTCCGCATTGTCAGCCTGGACACGGGGACCGTCAGACCGGGGCTCGAGAAGTCGACGTACCGCGTCCGCCGCGCCGAGTGCGAGGAGCTTGCCGCGCTGGCAGGCAAGGAGTTCGGGATCCGCCAGCTCGCCGATGTGCGGGACGCGGCGCTGTACCATGCGATCATCGAGAGGTTTGGGGCCACGCATCCCGATCACTGCGATCGACTGACCTACATCTACGAGGCGCAGCTTCGCTTCAAGCGGATGCT
>JBEKVA010000093.1:0-12013 GCA_049514475.1 Spirochaetia bacterium | reverse complement strand
TTCCATTTCCTGGCCGCGTGTCTTTCCCCAGGGCAGCGGCAGGAAGAACCGCAAGGGGCTTGATTTCTACGAGACCCTTGTCGACGCCCTTTTGAAGGAAAACATCGAGCCGGTGGTCACCCTGTACCACTGGGACCTGCCCCAGGCGCTCCAGGACCGGGGCGGCTGGACCGACAGCGATACCTCGAAATGGTTCGCCGAGTACGCGGCCGCGGCCTTCAATCGGCTCGGGGACAGGGTCAGGACGTGGTTCACGATCAACGAGCCGCAGGTCCACGCATTCCAGGGGCACGAGCAGGGCGTGCATGCCCCAGGGCTGAAGGATTTCGCCGCCGCCGTGCAGGCGGCGCATGGCATGCTGGTCGGCCACGCCCTCGCGGTGCAGGCCTACCGGCAGGTGAGCCCGGCGCACTCGCGCATCGGCATCGTGATCGATCTCCATACCTGTCATCCCCTGACCGATGGCATGTCCGATATCGAGGCTGCGCGTGTTGCCCACGGTCGCCACGAGAAATGGTTTCTCGATCCCGTGCTCCTGGGTGAGTACCCGGCTGACATGCTCGCGTTGTACACGCGACACAACGTGGCCCCTCATATGGGTCCTGCCGACATGAAGCTTCTCAGGGAGAATCCCGGCGACCTCATGGGGGTCAACTACTACTTCCCTCACCGCGTGTACGCGAGTGACGCGGGAGGTTTTCTCGGTTTCGAGATCGCCCCGGCGGTGGACTGCGAAAAGACCGACATGGGCTGGGAGATCTATCCCCGGGGCATGTATGAAGCGCTGATGCACCTGAAGCATACGTACAACAACCCGACGCTGATGGTCACCGAGAACGGTGCCGCATTTCCCGACAAGGTGATGCACGACGGGCAGGTGCAGGATGACGACAGGATCGAGTATGTAGCCTCGCATCTGCAGGAGCTGCGCCATGCCATCCACGACGGGGTGAAGGTGGAGGGCTACTTCCTCTGGTCACTGTTGGACAACTTCGAGTGGGCCTTCGGCTGCAGCAAGCGTTTCGGGATTACGCACGTGGACTTCACTACGCAGGTCCGCGTGTGGAAGAAGAGCGCCGGCTGGTACCAGAGGATAGTCGCCACGAACGGGGACGCGCTCTAGGGTACGGAAAGCGCGCCCGGGGATGCGCGCTAGTACGTCCGCTCTCCGAAGGCCAATAGCAGGTCCTGGATCTCGATGACGCCCTTGATGCGGTAAGGCTCGCCGTACTTCTTTCCGATCAGGTGCCCGTAATGTGCCATGCGGGCGAACAGCAGCTCCTGGAAGTGCTCGCTGGCGATAAAGGTGAGCGGCTCATTCCGCGCCGCGCCCGGCGCGTAGACCTGCGTGCTGTAGGCGAGAATGGCGCGGCGCTTTTCCTCTATCACGTCGCTGATGTCGACGATAAAGCTCGGCTCGAACTCCCAGCTCGCCATGTAGTAGAGAAGCTGTGACGGTCGGAATGGCTCCTGCCCGGTATCGATCTTTCTCAGGCCGGCGAGGAAGCTGGCCTCCTGGATGATGCGCGAGGCGGCGCCGTGGTCGGGGTGCCGGTCCTCCTCCCAGGGGAGCAGGACTATCCTCGGCCGGTGCTCGCGGATTTCCCGCAGCACCGCCATCTTCGACGGCTCATCGGCGCAGAGCCAGCCGTCGCGGAGGCCGAGCATCTCGTGGTGTGCCACCCCCATGAGCGCGCAGGCGGCATCGAACTCCGCCGCGCGCGTCTGCATTGTCCCGCGGGTCCCAATTTCTCCCCGCGTCAGCGCGATGATGCCGGTTGCCGCCCCGCCGCGGGCGGCCTTGATCAGCGTGCCGCTTGCTGCCAGCTCCACGTCATCGGGATGCGCGCCAAAGGCAAGGATGTCCACCGTCATTGCTCCACCACCACTTCCCGGTGCTCGCCGGTAAACGGGTCGATGGCTTCGGCTGCCGTGTCGAGGATGGCGCTGCCGTAGCGCGCCAGGAAGGGGAGGACGCAAAGCGTCCGTTCCTGCAGGCCGCCGCGGGGCGCAAGGGAGGCGACCAGCCGTGCCGCCTGCGCGCTGACCGTCGCGTTTTTCCTCCGGGCGGCCTTCGCGATCTTGCGATCGATGAAATCGAACTGCATCATCGTTCGCGCGGAGGCAAGCTGCGCCGTGCGGTGCAGCGTCGGGTCCAGCGCATCGATTTCCGCGGCTATCCCGGCCCAGGTCTCCTGCGCCGTCGTCCGCCCTTCCTTCATCCGCGCGGTGAGGGACGGGGGGATCTCGCGTGCCAGGATTTCATCCACGATGTGCGCTCCCCGCTTCAGGAGGTCACGCAGCTCCACGTGGAGACGCTCGCGGAGCCGTGCCATGGCGGGGTCAACTATCGTGAGGGAGGAGCGGGGAAAGACGATGGGCATGGGAATGCCCATGCGCTCGTAGGCAAGGGTGAGCTGGCACCAATAGGCGATTTCCGCGGGACCCAGGACAGCCGCGAGGGTGGGGAACAGGGTGTCCTGCAGGAGCGGCCTCAGCACGGCATTCGGTGTGAACTTGTCGGGGTCCTCCCGCAGCGCGGCGGCAAGCTCCTCCACTGCAAACCTCTTCCCGCTGGACTTCAGCTCGAAACCGCCGTCACGGATCGACAGCGCTTCGCGCGCCGGGTCCTGGTAGAAGAGGGTCAGGAACCCCGGGCGAACGTCGATCTGCGGAGCGTAGCCCGCCTTCTTCAATCGCTCGGTCTGCTCGATCACCGCGCTGCTGACGGGGCTCATCTCCTGTATTTCCCTGAGGAAGAGGCCTTCCGCGATGCGCTTCAGCCGCGTATCCGAGGGATCGACCATGACGAGGCCCTGGCGGCGGAAAAGGCCGGCCATCCAGGCGCCGAACGCCTGGGGGTAGGTCCGCCCGGGCGTGTAAGCGGCGCGAAGGTCGGCGAGCACCTCCTCCCTGCATCCGCCTTCCGGCAGAAGCACGGCCAGCTCATCGATCAGGCCCCCGATTTTTTCTCCCAGCCTGACGCGTGAGACGGGCATCTTTGCCGGAGAATCGGAAGGGAGCTTGAGCTGGCGCAGCGCGCCGTCGGCATCGGTGACAAAGGCGTGATCCACCTCGGCGAGGTCGCTGTCCTCGGAGGCGATCCAGAAGACGGGGATGACGGGCCGGCCCATCTGCTTTTCCAGGCGCCGCGAGAGCTGCAGGATCGTGAGGGCCTTGTGGACGGTGTACAGGGGACCGCCGAACAGGCCTGCCTGCTGGCCGCCGATGACCACCACGGAGCGGGGATCGACGAGCCGGTCGATGGCGGAAAGGGCGGCGTCGCCGGCGGCGAACCGCTCGTTCTGCTCGCGCAGCACGTCGCGGAGGGTCTGCCGGTCGTACCGCGTCCCGTCGATGCGCTTTGCCTGCTCGGCAAACGCGCCTTCCTGCGCGAAGTGACGGGGAAGCAGCCCGCGGAGAGCCGGGGCACCCTCCCAGAAGTCCGCGTACAGCGCTGTGGTTGCCGGGATGTCGCGTAGGGGGAGGCTGTTCACCATGGCCGCAATGTAGCTGATCCGCCGATGGAGTTCAATGCACGCCGTTCGGCGCCTCGCGCGAAGAACGGGGGCGCGTTTCTTGATTTCGCGGTGAAGCGGCATATACTAGGGGCATGAGCCGCATGCGCGTTCTTTGCCTCTCCCTCGCCCTGCTCCTCGCGGCCGCGGCGCTCGCCGCGGGCCTCGGCGTCGACGTGGATGAGCTGAAGACCGCGAAGAAAGTCGAGTTCGTCAACTATACGGGCCCGGTGGACAGCGTTCAGACGGATTCCGACATCCGCGGCATCGGGCGGGCGCTCGCTCGGCAGATCAAGGCGGGACGTGCCGCGGCCAGCTTCAAGGTCAAGTACACCGCCATTCACGCGGTGGATACCGCCGAACCGGGCAAGCTCAGCGCGGACATCATCGTTCTGGAGAAGGGCGCGAAGATCGACACCATCGACAACGTCCGCCGGGTGACCTCCGCGTACATGGCGGGCCTCTACGATTACCCGCGCCGCGACTCTGACCTGCTGGCGCTCTTCGTCTCCTACTACAACGCCGTCTACCGGGGCAGCCTCCCATATTTTATCGGCAAGTACAAAACGGTGGTGACCTCCCATCTGGACGTGGAGAAGGTCGGCATTTCCACCAAGTACTTCGACTGGCCGGGCAAGACGCAGCTCGTCATCCCCCTCAACGAGGCTGCCACCCGGGACATCTTCGGCGCCCTGAGCTCCTCGGCGCTCACCGACAAAAAGGTCATCGAGCAGCTTCGGGCGAAGGAGGACAAGGGCGTCCCCGAGCGCACCGCGATGACCGCGCTGAAGGAGAAGGAGGCGGCGAAGGGCCAGCAGGCAGTGGACGCGGAGGCGAAGAAGCTCGCCGAGCAGAAAAAGAAGACCGACGAGCAGCAGGCGGCCCTGGACAAGACGCGGAGGGAGGCGGAGCAGGCGAAGAGCGAGCCGGAGCGCACCGCCGCCCAGCAGAAGGCCGCGGCGCAGGAAGCAGAGCTCGCAAAGAGCCAGGAGCAGCAGAAGGCGGCCGAGGACAAGCTGGCAGCCCAGCAGGCGGCCGTGCAGGAGAAGAAGCAGGAAGTCCAGCAGGAGAAGAAGGACATCGCCGCCGACCAAGCGGCCGTGAAGATCGAGCAGAAGCCCGAGGAAGTGAAGAAAGAGCTGGCGCAGCGCGAGGCGGACGTGGCACAGCGCGAGGAGGCGGTGAAGAAGGGCCAGTCGGACCAGGCCATCTTTGCCGGCAAGCTCTACTACCTGAAGGTCAAGGAATACCTGACCGGCGGGCATTACAACAACGACATGCTCATCATCAACGCGGCCTCGGGCGCCGTGATCCTGAAAGCCAGCGAGTCAATGATCTGCGGCAGGAAGTTCGACCTGTTCAAGAACGGGGTGGTGGTGATCACCTACAAGAGCAGCCACAACGAGGGCCACTTCCTCACGCTGCTGGACCTCGACACGCTGCAGCGCAAGGCCATCAGCGAGCAGGCAGTGTTCTTCCGCAGCTTCGTGGAAACCCGCGAGGGGCTCACCTACGCGGTGGTGGAGCGCGGCGGCGCCTATTACCTGGGCGCTTTCAGCCCCGAGATGAAGCTGCTGGCAAGCTCCGCTGACCAGGTCGACCCCGATTCGTTCATCAGCTTCTACAATGACCTGGTGTACATCAACGATAAGAACAAGAACATCCTCGTCCTGAACAAGGCTGACCTCTCGACGAAGAGCGCTATCACGCCGTAGGATCGTTTCCATGCTCGTCAACGGGACCCACTATCGCACCCTCTGGAGGGAGGGCGGCACGGTGCGCATGATCGACCAGTCGCTCCTGCCGTTCCAGTTCGTGATCTTCGACGCTGCGGACCACACCGTCACCGCGCGCGCCATCAGGGACATGGTGACCCGCGGCGCGGGGGCAATCGGCACCGCCGGCGGCCACGGCGTGGCGCAGGCCGCCCTGGAGGCCCCCGCATCGCCGCCGGGATTCCGCGGCTACGTGGAGGCCGCAGCGGCCCTGCTTCGATCCACGCGGCCGACCGCCCAGAACCTCTTCTATGCGGTGGACAGGGTGCTGGCCGCGGCCCTGCAGCCATTGCCGGACGTGGCGGGCGCCCGGAAGGCGGCCGGCGCCGCCGCTGACGCGCTGGCAGAGGAAGACGTGGAAGCAGGACGGCTGATCGGGGAGGCGGGTGCGCCGCTCATCAAGGATGGCGCGCGCGTTCTCACCCACTGCAATGCCGGCTGGCTTGCCTTCACCGACTGGGGCACGGCCCTTTCCCCGATCTACCATGCGAAGAGGGAGGGCAAGCGCGTTTTCGTGTGGGTGGACGAGACCCGGCCGCGCCTGCAGGGCGCGCGCCTGACCGCCTGGGAGCTGACAGGGGAGGGGATCGACTTCCGTGTCATCCCCGACAATGCCGCGGGGCATTTCATGAAGAGGGGTGAGGTGGACCTGGCGATCGTCGGGTCGGACAGGATTGCCGCCAACGGGGACGTTGCCAACAAGATCGGGACCTACGAGAAGGCGGTGCTCGCAAAGGAATGCGGGGTGCCATTCTACGTCGCGGCACCAACCTCCACCATCGATTTTTCATGCCCGAACGGGGACGCCATTCCCATCGAGGAACGGGGGGAGGATGAGGTGCTCACCGGCAGCGGCCCGGACGCCGATGGTGTCATACACACGGTGCGTCTTGCCGCTCCAGGAGCGCGCGCGTGCAACCCGGCCTTCGACGTCACACCCGCGGCCCTGGTGGCCGGCATCATCACGGAAAAGGGGATCGTGAAGCCTGGAACGCTCGCCTCCCTGCGGGGGCGCTGAGGGGCGGCCTCCGCGGGGGGGGGGGCGCTGCCGGCTACCTTGCGAACAGCTCCGCGATTTCCTTCCTGTACATCTCGTCGATCACGTGCCGCTTCACCGACTGCTTTGCGCTCAGCTCCTTGCCCACCTCGAAATGTTTCGGCAGGAGACGGAAGCGGAACACCCTCTCGAACTCGCGGAACCCGCGCTTGGCGCACACGCGGCTGTTGATCTCGTCGGAAATGAGCTCCATGATCTGCGCGTTCTCCAGCAGGTCCTCTTTCCCGAGGTAGGAGATTTCCTGCTCCTGCGCGTAGCGCTCCAGCGCCTCATCGTTGGCCACCACCACCGCCGCCAGGAACTTCTGGTCCTGGCCCACGACCATCACCTGGTCGATGTACTCCGACTCCGCGATCGTGTCCTCGATGGGCACGGGCTCCACGTTTTCCCCGCCGAGGAGCACGATGGTTTCCTTCGTCCTGCCGATGATCCTGATCTCCCCCTTGTAGGTGACCATGCCCAGGTCTCCCGTGTTGAGCCACCCGTCGGCGGTGAGCACCTCCGCGGTCTTGTCGGGCCGCTTGTAGTAACCCTTCATGACGTTGGGACCCTTCAGGTGGATCTCCCCCTTGTGCCCTGGGCCCACCTCTTTTCCTGACTCGGTGTCGATCAGCTTCATCTGCAGCTCGGCCAGCAAGGGGCCGATGGTGCCGGGCACCGGGTGATCCTGCAGGCGCACGGAGACCACGGGGGTTGTTTCCGTCAGGCCATAGCCTTCCAGCAGGAGAATGCCCGCCGCCTGGAAGAACTGGTCGACGTACAGGGGAAGAGCGCCTCCGCCGGACACCATGAAGCGGAAGCTCCCCCCGAGCCTCATCTTGATCTTCTTGAACACCAGGACGCTGCCCAGGGCCTTCAGGGGAAACAGCAGCAGCCAGGGGATGATCCCGATGATGAAGTCGGTGAGCCGGAATCTCCGGGTGAACTGCGGGTACAGCCCCCGCACGAGCGCCGAACAGGTGGCGTGGGCCTTGCCGACCGCCACGAAGAAGGTGAAGAGAACCTTCTTGATCCCGCCCTCCTCGTTCACGTTGCGGTAGACCGCGGAGCGCACCCCGTCAAGGATGCGGGGAACCGTGGCCATGATCGTGGGCTTCACCGTTGCCATGTCGGGCAGCATGATTTTCCCCACGGGCTTCGAATACGCGAGTGCCGTTCCCTGGGACAGGGCGAAGTTCTCGATGATGCGCTCGAAGGAGTGCCAGACGGGGAGCACGGAGAGGAATACGTCGGTGGGACCGACGTGGATGGCGCCGGGAATCGTGCGGACGTTGTGAAGGAAATTGCCGTGGGTGAGCATGACCCCTTTCGGCTCCCCGGTCGTTCCCGAGGTGTAGATGATGGTGGCCAGGTCCTCCGGGGCCCCCTTCTGCATTTCCCGCTGCCAGGCTTGCGGGTCCGCGGCAAGCCGTTTCGTGCCCCGGCTCATGATGTCCGTGTAGGTGATTATCTGCACCCCGGCGCTCGGGTACGTGAAGCTTTCCGGGCGAAACTCCTCGTCGATGACGATGATCGTGGAAAGGAGCGGGATTTCCTGCTTCTTGCTGAGGATCTTCTTCAGTTGCTCGGCGTTCTCCGCCAGGGCAATCGTGCAGTCGGCGTGGTGCAGGATGTAGCGCGCCTCGTCGGGCATGGTGTCGGACCCGCGGGGCACATCCGCGGCCCCGATTCCAAGGATCCCGAGGCTGGCGATGATCCATTCCCTCCGGTTGTCGGAGATGATGCCGACGTGGTCGCCCCTCTTTACGCCGAAATCCAGGAGCCCGGCGCCGAAACACTCGTAGGAGGCGGCAAACTGCCGGAAGGTGAGTGTCTCCCACGACCCGTCCCGCTTCTTGCTCATGAGCGAGGGGTTGTCGGGATATTTCTGCGCAACCGACCAATGCACCTTCACGAGAGTGTTTTCCATTGGACTCTCCTTATTCAGATGTCACGTCATGATCAGAATTGCGACCCCGGCAGGGTAACATAGCTTACTTTTGCGGTCAAGAATTTTCTTGTCTGCTGCCGTTGAAAGGGGAGTGAAGGGCTGGCAGTTGGCCGTCTGGAGTGCTTAGCGCAGCCCTACTGTGCGCATCGTCGCGGCTTCCACCAGCCGGCGCGGCAGGTGGCGCATCAGGAACGTGAGCATCGGCTTTCCGACCACCGTGAATGCGGCGGGATTGCCGCTGTCCAGCAGGTGCAGCACCGCGCGGGCCACCGTCTCCGGGCCGGGGGCAGCGGTGATGCTTTCGTCGCGATTTTTCTTCACCCTCGCCAAGGCATCCGCGTAGGGAGATGCAGGGCCCGCGATGATCTCCTGTGGAAGGGTCGTTCGGATGTGCCAGGGGGCCACCACGCATACGCGCACGCCGAACCCCTGCACCTCCATCCGCATGTTCTCCGCGAAGGAACGTGCCGCGGCTTTGCTTGCGGAATAGGCCGCGGAAAATGGGGTGGCGATCTCGCCCCGGATGGACCCGATAAAAATGATAGTTCCGTGTCCCTTTTCCCTCATTGCGGGGAGCAGGGCCTGTGCCAGCCGGACGGGGCTGAAAAAATTGACCTGGAAATGCCTGTGAAGCTTTTCGGCCGGCAATTCCTCTGCCGGACCGACAGGGCTTTCCCCGGCACTGTTGATCAACAATGCCACGCCGCCGACCGTCCGCGCCAGCGCTTCCACGCTCTCCTCGCTGGAGAGGTCGAGGCTTTCATAGCGGACCCCATCGATGCGGTCCGCAGGGGCAATCTTTCGCGGTTCGCGGCAGGTGCCGATCACCTCCCACCCGCGCCCGGCAAGCGCCGCCGCCACGGCCCGTCCTATTCCCCGTGATGCCCCCGTGACCAGCGCCCGACCCGGCGTTCCCCGTTCCATGACCGGCTCCCTATTCCAGTGCATCGATCAGAGCGGAGAAAGCCTTCACCGCCCGATCGTTGTCCTTCGTGGTGTGCGCGCAGGAAACCATGTCGCGCCCGTTGCGGGTGAGCACCCCGTTGGCATGCACCACCAGGGAGTACTCGTCAAGTAGCGCCCTGCGGGAGACGATCTCGGGAAACACCTCGGGCCCCGTCAGCGGCACTCCGTGCGGCGCCGTCATCTCGATGCGGATGATGCCCCCGAAGTTGAACGCGAAAAAGCCGCACCCGCGGGACGCGAAGAGGGAGTTCAGCTTGTCCACGTAGTCGCCGGCCGCCGCGAGCATCCGCTCCATCACGCCGGGCTTTTCCAATTCCAGTATCGTGTAGTAGGCGGCAGCGGCTGACAGCGTGTTGCCCGGCAGTGTGCCCGCGATGTAGGCGAACGGCCGTCCGTCGGGAATGACACCGACGCTCGCCGTGTCCATCACCTCGGCCTTGCCGCAGACCGCGCCGCAGCACGGCCAGCCGCCCATCAGCGCTTTTCCCAGCGTCGTGAGGTCGGGCATGACGCCCAGCTCACCCTGTGCCCCGCCCAGGCCCATGCGCAGGCCCGTCACCACCTCGTCGAAGACGTACACGGCGCCATGCTTGTGCGCAATCTCGATGGCGGCGGCATGAAAGCCGTCGGCAAAGGGGACCAGGCCCGACTCGCCGCCCACCGGCTCGCAGAAGACGGCCGCCACCCCGCCGTCGGAGGCGTGCTCCGCGAAGGCCCTGTCCAGCGCCTCCAGGTCGTTCGGCGGGACCAGCACGGTGAGGTCGCGGATCTCTCCCGGTACGCCCTGCGACATGAACCGCCCGCTGCCGGGCACCTCCATGTCAGTCATGAACTGGTCGCTCCAGCCATGGTATCCCGCCAGGTACTTGATGACCTTCTTCTTTCCGGTGAATGAGCGCGCGATCCTGGCCGCCGCCGCGTTGGCCTCCGTGCCCGAGCAGGTGAAGCGCACCCGCTCTATGGCCGGGAAATGGAGGATGATCTTTTCGGCGGCCTTGATTTCCATCTCGTCGTAGAAGCCGTGGAAGTTCGTGCGCTTGCCGATGAGCTCCAGCATGCTCTTGCGCACGCCCTCGGGGTTGTGGCCGAGGATGAGGGGCCCGCCCGCAAGGATGTAGTCGATGTACTCGTTGCCGTCGACGTCCCAGACCTTGCTGCCTTTGCCGTGGCTCATGAAAAGCGGGTAGGGAACACTCGGCGCCCAGGCGTGCTCGCTGCCCCGGGGAAGCACCTTCCCCGCCTGCTCGAACAGGCGCGCCGAGCCGGAGGTCCGTCCGATGAACCCCTGCATGATGCGTTCGCGCACTTCAGGGTTCAGCCGGCGCGCGGGCCGGGCGGCAAGGGCTCGGGTGCGGTCCATGATTTCCTGGAACTTCACAATTGACCTCCTGGGCAGCGCGCGGGGCTCACCCCGCCGGTATGAAGGCATGCAGGGCCGTGGAGATCCCGATGCCGAGGTAGGTGCCGATGACCCAGCCGATGATCCCCGTGACGATGCCGGCAACAATGATATCGCGGTTTTTCAGCGCGGCGGCGATCATGGGCACGAAGGGCGGCGAGCAGATTCCGGCCACCGAGGTGATGATCATGGTGTCCGTGTCGATGCGGAAAATGGCGCACAGCGCCACGTGCAGGATGAGGGAGCCGAAGATCGCCACGCTCACGTACCCGATGACCCCCGGTATCGAGGAGGCAAGCCTGCCCAGGTCCGCCATGGAGCCCACTACGAGGCAGAAGACCAGGATGAAATAGTGGCCGAGCTGGTAGGTCATGCGGATGCGCCGCAGGGGGCCGATGAAGGAGGCGGCGATCCCGACCGTGGTGATGACGAGGATAGTGGTGATCGTTCCCCACTGCCCGGGAAGCAGGAGGCTGAAGACGGCGCCGATGCCGAAGATCAGCAGTGCAACCCCCAACGCGCCCAGCAGCGGCAGCAGCCGCCCTTTGGAAAAGAATCCCGCGTAGCTGCCCCACTCCTCGATCTTGACCTCCGAGACGGCTCCCGCGGGTTTCCTCCAGGCCGGCAGGAAAACCCCGATCACGCGTTTGCCGATGGTGACCAGGAACAGCAGGTACAGGCCCGAGATCACGATGTCGGAGGTGTTGGCCGCCACGTACAGCGTCGGGCTCACCCCCAGCGCGGTGCCGATGGCCGCGAGGTTGATGGTGCCGCCCGTGTACACACCGTTGAGCATGCCGGTGAGCTTCCACGTTTCAGCCCCAATGGAGCCCTTGAAAAGAAAGAATCCCGCTACCGACACGATGACGACGGCGATCACCTCCAGGCCGAATGCCAGCAGCGCGCGGCCGCTGGAGCGCGCCCATGACTTCATGTCGAGGGAGAAGAACATCAGCGGCAGCGCTATGGGGATGGCGATGCTCGATGCGATGTTCTGCACGCCGGCCGCGCTCTTCGGCAGGATGCCGATGTTGCCCAGCAGTATGCCGGCCGCGTAGCAGACCACCACGGCGCCGATCTTGTCGACCAGTGCGAAACGCTTCTCGCCGAGCCAGATCACCAGGATGGGGAACAGCACGATGAAGAGAACCAGGCCGACTGCAGCGAGCATCAGTTACTCCTTGTCGTTGATATGCGCCGCGGCGGGCCGCACCACGGCGCAAGTATAGGGAAAGCCGTGGGGTGTTTCCAGTGCCGCCAAACGGTGGCGCCAGGCACGCGCCGCCGTCTTGCCGACGCCCTGTCTCCCGATTAGACTCCGACCCTGTATGGCCAACGATCAACTCGAAAGACTTCTCTCCGATATCC
>JBEKVA010000092.1:0-12133 GCA_049514475.1 Spirochaetia bacterium | reverse complement strand
GAGCTCCGGTTTGACAGCGTCGAACAGCTCTCCTATACTCGGTAGGTGCGGCAGAAAATCCTCGAAGTCTTCGTCGAGGCCGTCCGGCAGGTCCTCGGCGAAACGGATATCACCATCGACACCGTCGGCGCAGACGAGGATGCGGAAGCCGAAGACAACGTCATCACCAGCGTGGGACTGACGGGAGACCTGAATGGTATCTTCATGATCCGCACCGACTCCGCCAGTGCGGCAGCCATCCTGCGCGCTATGACGGGCGGCGTGAGGATCTCCCTTGAAAACGAGCGCCTGAGCGAGATGCAGATGGCGGCCCTGGGCGAGCTGACGAACCAGATCTCCGGCCGCGCCATCACCCTCCTTTTCGATCATGGCTTTCGCTGCGACATCACCCCGCCGGCTGTCATTGCGGCGCCACACCTGCAGAGCCTCGTACCCGATCTTGCCGTGTCCAGCAATCTCACCATTCGGGGCCCGTTCGGCAGGCTCACGGTTTTCCTGGGACTGCGCGAAACCCCGCCCGGCGTTGCTGTGAAGAGCGCGGAAGACTCCTCGGAAACTCGCTGAAAATACTAGTTGACAATTCGTAAAATCTGGACGTAGATTCAGCTAGGTTTCATACTTTACGAGCTGAGGCGGTTGAAAAATGCTGGAAATCCAAGGCGATTCTGAAGAAAAAATGTTTCCATTCTCTGGCGGCTTCTCCCTCGCCAAAAAGGGCAAGGGTGACGACGAGAGCAGCGGTGGAGGAGAGGACCAGGAAGAGATCGACGACGATTTCGACGACTACGAGGACGACCTCGAAGAGGACTACGACGAAGAAGAGATCAACGAAGAGGAAGAAGACTTCGACGACGATCTCGATGAGGACTTTGACGAGGAAGAAGAAGAAGAAGAAGAAGAGGAAGAGGAAGAAGAGGAGGAGATCGACGAGGAAGAGGAAGAAGAAGAGGAAGAAGAGGATTACGACGAGGAAGATTACCTCGATGAGGATGAGTTCGACGTCGACGAAGATCTCGACTACGAGGACTTCGACCAGTAAGGGACCCGTTCGGCTTTGAACCACAGCCGTTCGAGGTCATAGAATTCCCGCTGTTCCTTCTCCATCAAGTGCACGACAAAATCCCCGCAGTCAAGCAGGAGCCAGCCCTTCTCCTCCGCGCCTTTGTGCCGATTGCGCGGCAGGATGTTCCTCTCGTGGAAGAACACCGTCAGCTCGCGCAGCAGTCCTGAGAGGTGCGCGGAGCTGCGCGCCGTCGAAATGATGAAGTAGTCGGCGAACGAGGAGACCGCGCTGATATCCAGCACCACCGTGTCCTCGCCCTTGTGATCTTCCAGAAGGCGGGCGCACGCAATGGCGGCGTCCTTCTTACTTGACGTATCTGCCATCGAAATCCTTGCCAAGAATCAGCGTCACGTCCACCGCCTGGTCCATCTGCGGGTCGGGCTTCGCGTATATCCGCGTGCAGTGAATGATGTCCGCCACCTTTTTCGCGTTATCCAGGTTGCCCTTCCTGTCCAGGACCACCGTGTTTACGTACTGGTCGTTGTCGGCGTTGTTCGGCGCCATGACCTCGAAATCGTAGCTCTGCAGCAGGTCACGCGCCCGGTTTGCAAGGCCGGCCGTCTTGGTGCCGTTGAGCACCTCCACGGTGATTGTCAGCGCGTCGGCCGGAACGAACTCGTTGGAGGCGTTGGCGGCCATGGCCTGCTTCACCGCCTGTTTCAGAAGCTCCCCCTCCTGGTGGGGGAACAGCAGGTCGCGGCCATCCACGGAGCGCGTCGTGCCCAACACGCGCTGCAATACCATGCGCTCCGAATCGAAGCGGCCCATCTCCATGATCAGGGAGCCCAGGGCCCGCGCGGGCAGGTTCGTCTTCAAGAGCGAGCGCGCCATGCGGAACGGGCCCCGCTGGAGCATGAACACGTTGTTCTCCCCCAGGGATTTCAGAAGCGCCTGGAGGAACCTCTGCCGGCGGCCGATCATTTCCGCGTCCGACTCCAAGGGGTCCTGGTAGCTGAGGAAATCCCTTGCCTTGTCCCCGTCCAGTGTCACGCTCCCCGAGGGCAGCAGGACGCGGCGGCCGTCGCGCGTAAGATCGACGGGGTTGGGAATGAAGACCTCCACGCCGCCCAGCAGGTCGACCAGCCTGCCGGTCTCGTCGCGGCCGATGTCGATGACGCTCTGCAGGCCGACGCCCAGCAGGTCCTCTATCTTCTTCTTCAGCGGCGCGGGGTTGTGCCTGTTGTACAGGACGTCGATGCCGTCCACCTTGTTGATGTTCTGGATCACCCCGCCGACATTCGCAGGCACGTAGAAAATCGATCCCTTGCGCGTCTCGGGGTTATAGAAGAACACCTCGAAGAACAGCGCCTTCTCCCCGTCGGAGAAGATGAACAGCGTGTTCAGGGGAAGCTTCCTCTTCAGGGCATCCGTGATCTGGTCGACCCGCAGTTGCAGGTACGCGTAGACCCCCGTGGCGGCGACGATGGCAACGATGAGCACCAGCAGGATGATGCTCCTGTCAGCCTTGCGGCTCCTGCGTTCAACCATGAGAGGTGAGCTCTTCGTAGAGGGCGAGCGCCGCGGGGGCGACCTCACGGGATTCGGCGCGCACGTAGTGCAGCTTCCGCTCGAGCACGGCGAGTGTCATCTCGTCGAGGCTGAGCCCCAGGGTGCGCCTGCGAAACTCGGGGGAGACGAACTCCCGCGTCGGCTCGAGAAAATCGGACACGAAGACGATCTTCGAGATCGGCCCCATGGATCCGCGGCCCGTCACGTGGTCCCTGATGGCCTGCAGCGCGTCCGGGTCGGCGTAGCCGGTGTGCTTCGTGAGAATGGCGGCGGCGGCGCGCCCGTGCAGCAGCAGCGGGTTCGCCCGCTCCCAGTCGCTCATGGGCAGCCCGTCGGATTCCGCCAGGAGCAGGATCTCCGCGGGATCCAGCTCGCGCGCAAGGTCGTGCGACATGCCGGCGATGTACCCCCGCTCCTCGTCGGCATGGAACCTGTCGCAGAGCTCGCTCGCAAGGCGCGCAACCTCGCGCGAATGGTGCAGCCGGGGACGGGAGAGACTTGCCTCCACGAGCGCGGAGGCCCTCGATCTCCAGACGTTTCGATCATCCATACAGCTTATTGTCCTTGATATATGCCAGCACGCGGTCGGGCAGGAGAAACCGCGCCGAGCGCCCGTCGCCGATCCTCTGCCGGATCTCCGAGGAGGAGATGGGGAGAATGGTGTTCATGACGGTCCTGTGCGGATGCGTGAGCTGCACCGGCCCGGCCAGGGTCCTCCTGGCGACGATCAGGTCGACGATGCGCACCAGCTCGTCGACATTCTTCCACGTGGGAAATCCCGCCACCAGGTCATCCCCGATGACGAAACCGGGCTTGCCCGTGATGCCGTGGCGCGGGACCAGGTCGGCAACGGTATCGATCGAATAGGACGGCCCTCCCCGCGCGATCTCCGTGTCATCGATGATGAACTCCGCGCAGCCCTCGATGGCACGGCGGAGCATCGCCAAGCGGTGAACGGGCGGGATGACCGGTCCGCTGTCCTTGTGCACCGGCTGGTTGGCGGGGACGAAAATCACCGCGTCGTAGCCGAGGGTGGTCCGCACTTCCTCCGCGACGAACAGGTGGCCATAGTGCACAGGATTGAACGTGCCACCCAGCACGAGGGCCTTCATTCCGCGCCCGCCTCCCGGACGGCTGCAGCGGCACCCACGAGACCCAGGATGGCTTTCTTCAGCTCCGTGAGGCCTTCGCGGGAGAAGGAGGAGAGACCCAGGATGCGTTCGGCGGGAAACGCTTCGCGCAGGGACGCGAGGCCCGCTTCTGACTCCGGCAGGTCGAGCTTGGTGCCCACAATGATGCGCGGCCGCGCGGCAAGCCCCTCCGCGTAGCTCTTCAGTTCTTCCTCCAGCACGCGCACAGTCCCCGGGCAGTCTGGTCCTGAGAGGTCCACCAGGTACAGAAGCGCGGCACACCGATCGATGTGGCGGAGAAAGCGCAGGCCCAGTCCCTTTCCCTGCGCGGCCCCCTCGATGATGCCGGGGATGTCGGCCAGGATGAGATCCCGTTCGGGAAGGCGCAGCAGCCCGAGGCTGGGGGTGCGGGTGGTGAACGGGTAATCGGCGATGAGCGGGTGCGCATTGGTGAGCACGGAAAGCAGGGTCGATTTGCCCGCGTTCGGTTGGCCCACCAGCCCGATATCGGCAATGAGGTGCAGCTCGGCTTTCAGCTCGCGGGTATCCCCTTCGATGCCTTTCTGCGCGTAGCGCGGGGCCTGGTTGGTCGATGTTGCGTAATTGGAATTGCCCTTGCCGCCGCGGCCTCCGCGCAGGAAGACGAACGTCTCGCCTTCCCGTGTCAGGTCCGCAACTGATTCTTCCGTTCGCGGATCCCGGATGACCGTGCCGGGCGGCACGTGGATCACAATGTCTGTTCCGTCCTTGCCGTGCATCTTCTGCCCGGCCCCGCGGCCGCCGTCCTTCGCCTTGAAGACCCTCTTCAGCTTGAGGTGTGAAAGGGTCTTCAGATTGGCACGGACGGTGAAGATGACGTCTCCGCCCTTTCCACCGTCCCCGCCGTCAGGTCCGCCGCGGGGCACAAACTTTTCCCTTCGAAAGGATACGGCCCCGTCGCCGCCGCTGCCGGACGATACGACGATCGTGGTCTCATCCACGAAGCCGTTCACGCGGTCTCAGTTCTTGATCGGCTGGATGGCGACGAAGTTTCTCCCTTTCCTGGTCTGGAAAACAACATGCCCGTCCAACAGCGCAAACAGGGTATCGTCGCGGCCGCGGCCGACGCTTTCCCCGGGGTGAAACTTGGTGCCCCTCTGGCGGACGATGATCGTCCCCGCGCTCACCAGCTGGCCCGCGTAGCGCTTGATGCCCAGCCTCTTCGACTGCGAGTCGCGGCCGTTTTTCGCTGCGCCGCCCTTCTTGCGTCCCATCTCAAACCTCCGTCGTTTCCACCCGCAGGGCGATCTCCCTCGGGAACTCGCGCTGCAGGTCTTTCACGCCCTGCAGGAGAAAATCGGTCACCCCTCTGAGCCATTCCCCGTCGGCTCCGGGAGCCACGGTAAGGCTCATCTCTCCCGGCTCCCCCGCGGCCCCCGCCGACAGGATCCCCCGCGCGGCACAGATGCGCCCCGCGGTCCGCAGCAGGGTGGTGACCCCCGCGCAAGCTATGTTGTCTCCCCGCGCCGTTTTCCCCGCATGCCCTTCAGCCACGAAGCGGCTCAAGAGCCCTTCGGGGGACACGGCGAGGAGAACGTGCACCACGGGAGCGTCAGCCGATGCCGTTGAAACCCTCTACCTTGATCAGCGAGAAATCCTGCCGGTGACCATACCTGCGGCGGTAGTTCTTCTTTTTCTTGTACTTACCGAAGACGAGCTTCCTCGCCTTGCCGTGATCCTCGACCACGGCGCGGACGGCCACACCGCTGACGTACGGGCTGCCGATCTTCGTCGACCCGCCGTCGGAAATCATGAGCACCGAAGGGAACTCCACCTGCGAGCCCTTCTCCTTGGAAAGGTGATCCACCCTTAAAATGCTTCCCTGCTCTACTCTGTACTGTTTGCCCAGAATGTCCACGAGAGCGTACATAGTCATTTACCCCTGTTCTCGGCCTCTCCGCGCGCCAAGCGCACGGTGCGCGCCTGTGCGCGCGCACAACACCCCCCGTGAGAAGCAGGGCGTGCCATGGAAATCATTTCCTACATTACAGAGTAACGGGGGGGAAGGTCAAGTCCTCCGAGGGATACCTGTCGAGGGATGCCCCGTTCAGCCCTCGTCGTTCTCCTCGGCGGTCATCAGGAACTTCAGCTCCTCGGGGGAGACCATGTGCTCCTCCTCCGGCGCTCCCGTGCCGGCGATCAGGGCCCTGATGTCCTCGATGTCGCGAAGCTGCGCATCGCGGCTGCCCCGCATCTGCTCCAGCCTGTCGGGAACATGCTCGGCGAAGGGAGACCGCTTGTCCACGATCGACTCCAGCGCCTCGGCAAAGGCCCGCTTCAGCTTCTGCAGCTCCTTCAAATGCTCCTGGCGCTTGACGTACAGCGAGCTCTCCCGGAGACTTTTATAGAGGGAAGCCGTGGTCGCGTCAATCCACGCGATGTCGCCCAGGAGCCGTTCCTTGAACAGCTCGGGGTCGATGTCGAGCTTCAGGGTATCCTGCAGGCAGCGCACCTGCAGCGCGAGGGTAAAGATGTCGTCTTCGTAGTTGATCCTGCGCGTCATCGTTCACTTCATCATCGGCGTTTCCCGGGGGTCACTTGACATGCCACCCCCCGTCCGCTATCTTGGCTTTTACCTCTTTACTCGCGCTTGTGCGTGAGTCTTATGTCCATAGGGAGGAACAGACAGGATGAAGACCTACGAAGCCGTAGTGATCTTCGCGAGCGACGAAGCCCAGCACCAGGCGGGGCGGGAATTCCTGCGCAAGGAGTTCGAAGGCTCGGGGATCACCATCAAGAAGGAAGAAGACATGGGGGACAGGCTCCTCGCCTACCCCGTGCGCAAGAACGACCGGGGCCACTATGTGCTCTATGTCGTCGAAAGCCCGCCCGAGCCGTTGAAGGCGCTCAACAAGGCCCTGAAGCTCCGACCAGAGATATTGAAGTACCTCTTCGTCCGCCAGGACGCATAGCTTCCGCGCAAAGGGGGCGCTATGGCAGACATCAATCACGTTGTTCTCGTTGGCAGGCTGACGCGGAACGCGGAACTGAAGTATACCAACAATGGCGCCGCCGTGAGCAAATTCAGCCTTGCAATCAACCAGCGCAGGAAGAAGGACGACCAGTGGGTCGATGAAGTCCACTTCTTCGACATCGTGCTCTGGGGCAAGACCGCCGAGTCGCTGAACCAGTACCTTGTAAAGGGAAAGCAGATCGGCGTCGAGGGTCAGCTCCGGCAGAACCGCTGGGAGCAGGAAGGACAGGCCAGGAGCAAGGTGGAGATCTTCGCCACCAATGTAATGCTCCTCGGCAGCGGGACCGGGGGAGGAGGCGGGCGCCAGGGCGGCGGCCAGCCCTCCGAGGCCAGGCCCGCGGGCGGCGGTGACAAATCCGCCTCCGTCGGCGACTTCCCCGATGGGGGAGCCCCGGCACCTGACAATTTCGAAGACGATATTCCATTCTAGGCAAGAGAGAGGAAACCGAGCATGGCAGATAATCCAGGCACACCTGAAACACCCAAGGCACCCGAATCAGCTCCCGCGGCCAGCGAACGGCCGGCAGCGGACCGCCCCCAAGGAGACAGGCCTCAGGGCGACCGCCCGCAGGGAGACAGGCCCCAGGGCGACCGCCCGATGGGCGACAGGCCCATGGGGGGCGGCTTCCGCCGCGAGGGCGGGTTCCGCAGGGAAGGCGGCTTCGGCGGCGGCGGGGACCGCGGGGACCGGGGAGACCGTGGCGATCGCGGCGGCTTCCAGCGGGGCGGCCGGCACAAGACCTTCTTCAAGCGGAAAGTCTGCAAGTTCTGTATTAAGAAGGCGACGATCGACTGGAAGGACGCGGGGGGACTGAAGAGATTCACCTCCGAGCGCGGGAAGATCATGCCGCGGCGCATCACCGGCACGTGCGCCAAACACCAGCGCGAGCTGGCCACGGCCATCAAGCGGGCCCGCAGCCTGGCGCTCCTCCCCTACGTTGCACGGTAGGGGCGCGGCAGACCGACGCGTCGTCACCACTCCCGGAAGACCGTGAGCGCGACCGACTGGCATGTACAGGAAACCCACGGGCGGAAGATGGCTGGAGCTGCTCCTGTTCACCCTCTCGTCCCTGTTTCTCTATCATACGGGGGTCGGCATAGCGCTGTTCCTGGTCCCTCTGCAGGTCGTGGCATCGCGAAGAGGCATCAAGGCGCTATACACGGCGGCCGGGCTGTTCGTCGTGATCTTTCTCGGCATACGGCTGTTTCCGCTGGTGCGGAATGCTTCGGCGCTGCCCGATATCCTGGAGTACGTGGAGACGGGCATTGTCGTGCTCCTGCTGCTGGGGCTGATCGCGGTCAACCTGCCCATGAAGAACAGGCCCAGGACGCTGGCCATCTTGGCAGCGGCTGCCGCGGCGGTGGGTGCCGCCGCGGTACCCTGCGGGCTGTGGCTCTCGCAGAACGCGGCGTTTCAGCAGTCCATGGCGGGTCTTTTCGTGGACATCTCGAAGACCCTCTCCACCGTTTTCGCCCCTGCGGATGCGGTGGCAGGCTCGATGCTGGCTCCCCTGCTGCGGCCGGAAAAGCTGCGTCAGATCGCGGAAGCCTACCTTCTGCGCAGTATCGTGGCGGACTACCTGATGCTGCTTGCCTTCTCCTGGTGGGCGGGCCAGGCGGCGGCCACGCGGACCGCGGCCCTGCTCGGGGTGCCGCCGAAGTTCCATTTCGCGCTCTTCCGGCTGGAGGGAGGCTGGCTGTGGCCCCTGATCGGCGCGGGAGCACTGGTCCTCGCGGACCTGGCCTTCGGCCTGTCCTTCTGGGCCTACCCGGCATGGAACGTTGCGCTGGGGGTGATGTTTCTCTACGGGCTGCAGGGGCTGGCGATCCTGCGCTTTCTCTTCGAGAAGCATGGCCTGCCGCGCCTCACGTGGCTTCTGCTCATCGTGGTGATCGCCGTGCTCGCCGCCTCCCCGCGGGTGGGGCTGTTCGTGATGATCGCGCTCCCCGTCTTCGGGGTCTCTGAAAACTGGATCCGCTACCGCGTGCCCCGTGACGCGGCGCCGGCGGAAAAAAGCTGAATCGAAAGGAGCTTTCGCACATGAAGGTCATACTGAATCAGGACGTCACCGATCTTGGCGAAGAAGGGGACATCAAGGACGTGGCGGACGGATTTGCGCGCAATTACCTGCTCCCCCGCAAGCTCGCGGTACCCCACACGAAGGAGTTCCTCGCCACCCTTGGCCACCGCAGGGCTGCCATCGAGAAGAGGAAAGAGGAGAAGCGCCTGGAGGCGGCAAGCCTGAAGGAACGGCTGGAGGCGCAGGAGATCCGTTTCGCGGTCCCCGCGGGCGATAACGGGAAGCTCTTCGGATCGGTGAACAACAGCAACGTCGCCGTCGAGTTGGAGAAGAAGGGATTCACGATCGAGAAGAAGCGCATCGAGATCCCCGAGCACACCATCCGCAGCGTCGGGACCTTCAAGGTGCGCATCCGCCTCTACGACAAGGAAGAGGCCACGGTGAAGCTCATCGTGGAAAGCTCGGGACAGCCGGGAGGCTCGGGACCCGCGAAGCCCGTGCGCCCGGCAAAGACCAGGGCGGCCGCCGCCCCCGCGAAGGCGCCCGTGGCGCCGGCCGTCGAGGCACCCGCGGCTCCCCCGGAGACACCGGCTCCCGCGGACGCCCAGTAAGGAGAATCCCCCCGGGGGGAGGACGGTAGAATGAGCAGCGCCATGTCTGCCGGCAGCCTGAAAGACGCAATCCCCTCTCACAACGACGAGGCGGAGGTTGCCACGATCGGCGCCGTGCTCATCGACACCGAGGCCCTTCCCGCCATCATCCACCTGGTGCGCCCCGAGGACTTCTACAAGGGCGCGCACCAGAGGATTTTCGAGGCTATCCTCGCCCTCTTCGACAGGGGGCAGTCGATCGACCTGATCACCCTCACCGAGGAGCTGCGGGCAAAGGGCGTGCTGGAGCTCTGCGGCGGCCCCGCCTACGTGTCGCGCCTGACGAGCGCCGTGCCCACCAGCGCGAATGTCGAGTTCTATGCACGCATCGTGCAGGCAACCAGCATCCGCCGCACCCTTGCCCGTGTCTCGCAGGAGATCATCGCCCAGGCGCACGATGACGGGACGGACATCAGCGTCATCCTGGAGGAGGCCGAGCGGCGCATCTTCGAGATCTCCGACAGGCACCAGACCGGCACCTACTCACCGGCCAAGGAGATCGTGAAGCTCACCTTCGAGGCCATAGAGAAGCACTACCATTCCAAGACCGAGTACACGGGGATCCCCTCGGGCTTCAAGGACCTCGATCAGCTCACCATGGGGTTCCAGAACTCGGAGTTCATCGTCATCGGCGCCCGACCCTCGGTGGGAAAAACCGCCTTCGCCCTGACCATCGCCGCCAACATCGCCATCAAGCAGAAGATCCCCGTGGGATTCTTCTCCCTTGAAATGTCGGCAATGGCCATCATGCAAAGGCTCCTGTCCATGGAGGCGCGGCTGGACTCTCAGCGCATGCGCACCGGCATGCTCAGCCCGGCCGATTTCAGCCGGATCACCGAGGCCTGCGGACGGCTCTACGAGGCGCCCCTGTTCATCAGCGACTCCCCCGACCTGAAGCTCCTCGACCTGCGCGCGCAGGCCCGCAGGATGAAGAGCAACCAGGACGTGAAGATCATCTTTGTGGACTACATCACCCTCATCAGCTCGGAGAACCGCGAGCTGCCGCGCCACGAGCAGATCGCCGAGGTCTCCCGGTCCCTGAAATCCCTGGCGCGGGAGATCAACATTCCCATCGTCGCCCTCTCCCAGGTGAGACGGGAAAGCGAGGGAAAGCGACCCACCCTTGCGGACCTGCGCGAGTCGGGCTCAATCGAGCAGGACGCCGACGTGGTGGTGTTCATCCACACGGAGGACCTGAAGGCGGAAGTCCGCGAGATCATGATTGCCAAGCAGAGAAACGGGCCCGTGGGAGATATCCAGCTCGCCTTCCTGGCCCGCTACACGAAGTTCGAGCCGCTGGAGCGCGGGCAGCCGTAAGCATATGGACTGCGGGCACCGTCGCACGCTATCATTGCGGTGAGGAGCCAGCATGGGACTGAAGGACACCTACGATTTCGACAGCCTCGTGAACGAGGCGGAGCGGATGGTGCTGGGCGAGCTGGAGATCCAGATGGCACGGGCGAAGGACATCTGCACCTGCCAGGACTGCGTGCTCGACATGGCGGCCTACGCGCTGAACAATGTGAAGCCGACCTACCGCGTTTCCCTGATGGGGAGCGTCTACGCCCGCTCGGCGCACCAGAGCGAATACGCGCAGGAAATCAAGCGGTCAGTTTCCGAGGCCATTCGCAAGGTCAAGGAAAACCCTTCTCACGACTGACGGCTGACCGCGGGCCCTGCGTCCGCGGCCTCCCCTACTGGCCGATCGGCATCCTGTAGTCTTCACTCGCGCTGACCGGCTGTCCGCCGACAAAGACCTTCACGTTCACGTCCCCGCCGGGTGAGGCGGCGTAGCGGCCGTCCCTGAACAGCACGCACCACTCCCCGTTGGCGAACAGCGAAATCTCGGCCAGACGCGCTCCGGTGGCGCTCTCCAGAACGCTGACCGTCGAATCCCTGTTCAGCGAGTACAGCATCCCGTCCCGTGCCACCAGGAGGCGTGGGGCGCAGTTCTCTGCATTGAAAGCCTTCAGCTGGCTGCCGTCCCAGGCCACGATGCGATCGCGGCCCAGCGAGGCATACAGGACGTGGGTATCGGGATCCAGCGCCATGCTCGCATCGAGGTCCTCATCGGCAATCCTGTCCACGAGGGTTTCCCGCTCGAAGCCGGGTCCCTCGTGAAGGACCAGGTTTGTGGCCCCCGCGCCGTCGATGCCGACGGAATACAGCAGGGGGCCCGGGGCGCCCGAAGGGCCGCGCCCCGTGGGGTCCAGGAGCAGGCCGTAGGTGAAGATGTTCCTGTCCCTGATGGGGACAGTCTCTCCCGTACGCGCGTTCACTCTCATGAGGGACCCCGAAGCGGCGGCGGCGTTCCGTCCCGCCACAAGCTCCGTGGATGCGACCACGATCACCGATGATGCCCCTGGCAGGTGCACCTCGAAGCGCGAAACTCCCGTCACCGCATCGGTGAGGCGCACCACCCCGCCCGTCTCCAGCCCCACGGCGGTGTCACCAACGACATGCAGTGCGCTCAACGGGGCGCGAAACCCCGTCGGCAGGCTGACCAGCGACGGCGGTGCGGCCGCCTCGTCGTCGATGCGGGATACGTCCATGACCGCGAGCCCCGGGGCCGCGGTATCGGTGCGCCAGGCAAGAAGCCTGTCCATGGGGAGGAACAGGAGGCTGATCCTCGAGGAGAAGGGATTGGCGGCAAGGACCGTGTGGAGGAAACTCGGCGCCGTTGCTCCGGTCAGGAGGTCGGTCTTGAATGCCCTGACCCAGCTCTGCGCCCCCAGCGCCACAAGGCC
>JBEKVA010000091.1:0-12140 GCA_049514475.1 Spirochaetia bacterium | reverse complement strand
TCGACGACAGCCGGATGCCCGACCTGCTGCCCGATCTGAGCGTGGCACGGCTGGTGGACGCCGGAGCCTCCGCGATCAAGGTGCTCCTTTACTACAACCCGAAGCATCCCGAGAGCGTGAACGCCAGGAAAAAGGCGTTCATCGAGCGCATTGGCGCCGAGTGCGCGGCAAGCGACGTTCCCTTCTTCCTGGAGACCATCGCCTACGACGATTCGCTGGGAGACGCAAAAGGGCTGGAGTTTGCAAAGGCCAAGCCGCGCTACGTGAAGGCGTACATGGAGGAGTTCTCCAAGCCGTAGTACGGCGTGGACGTCCTGAAGGTCGAGGTGCCGGTGAACATGGCCTATGTCGAAGGCACCTCGACATTCGCAGGCACCAGGGCATACACGAAGAAAGAGGCCATGGAGCTCTTCCGCGAAACGGCCTCCGCCGCGCGGCTTCCCTTCATCTACCTGAGCGCGGGGGTCAGCGACGAGGTCTTTCGCGAGACCCTCGAGCTGGCCGCGGAAGCAGGCACTCCTTTTTCCGGCGTGCTCTGCGGCCGCGCCACCTGGCAGGAGGGCATTCCCGTCTTTGCCACGAAAGGCTACGACGCGCTGGTGGAATGGCTGGAGGACCGGGGAGTGAAGAACATCAAGGCGCTGAACGCGCTGCTGGAAAAAGGCGCGAAGCCCTGGTGGGATTTCTATGGAGGAAAGAAGAAGATCCAGGTGGTGGAAAACCCCTACCAGATCCCTTCGCCCTCCAATCGCGCCCGGGCCTGAGCCGCCCAGTCCCGGTTGGCACTGGGATTGGCCGGGCTGGGGTGAGGGATGGAGGTAACGCTGGCCTGGATTTCGGGCAGCGTCGGGAGAAGCTCCATCAGGCGCTTCAGGGCGAACTGGCCGACGCCGACCAGCCACCGGGGACGCAGCACCTGGATCTGAACGGCAAGGAACCTGTCGCAGAGCCTGGAAAGCTCCTCCCTGTCTGAGCGCGCAATCTTGTCAGGAGTGAGATTTTTGCCCTCGCCGTCGAGGAAGAGCAGGGGACAGTAGTTGCTCACGAACGCGTCCCGCCGAAAGTCTTCCGCCGTCCCATAGTGTTCAGCCAGCAGGCCCCAGAGCCGCCGGCCGCTCACCTCGCTCCTCTGGCAGTCGAAACCGCGCACCGTCACGCGGGGATGCTGCTTCTGCGGCTGGCCGACCTTTCCCCGCACGCCCAGCCAGTCCCTGACCACCGCTCTCTCTCCGAAGGGAACGCCTGTCTGGGCCATGCCCCACGGGCCCGGGTTCATGCCGAGAATGAAAATGTGCTTTCGGCAGGATGCATACATGTGGAGATAGTCCTCGCCCGGGCCGCGCGCATAGTCCAGGGGGTTGTAGACGAAACCAACAGGTTTCGCGAAGGAAAGCCGGTCCAGATCCCGGGCAAGTGCCCTCCATGCCTTGAGGATCGGCGCGCTCATGGTGCTGTCCATGGGGCCCAGTATAGCTCCCGCGATGCGGCTTGACTCCGGCATTCCCCGTGTCCTCGTGCAGGTCCCTGAGGGCAGGGCAATCCTTGCCCCGCTGAGCATGGAGGAGAACCTCGCGCTGGGTGCCTGGACGCGGCGCGATCCCCGGGCGGGCGCACCCGATTTTTCTTGCCGCTCCGCCGAACAGTCCCGTATCATTTTCAGTGGATCGTGTCCTTCAGGAGGCATGCCATGGAAAAGTACCAGCTCTTCACCGGCGGAAAGTTCGTTGACGCGGAAACAGGTGAGACGAGGGCCACGATCAACCCAGCCACAGAGGAGCCAATTGCCCTGGTGCCCGTGGCCACGCGCGGCGACACACGGCGCGCCATAGAGGCGGCCCGCTTCTCCTTCGATTCCCGGGTGTGGAGCGGCATGGAGGTGAAGGAGCGGGCGAAGATCCTCATGCGGATCGTGGAAAAGCTGGCCCAGCGCCAGGACGAGCTGGCCCGGCTGGAGGCCGCGGATGCCGGGGCCACCATTCGAAAGACCTCCATGATGGACATCCCCATCGGCATCGAGCACTTCAAAGACCTCGTGGAGCTGGGGGAGCGCATCCCCACCTACGAGCCCCTGCCATGGATCGACATGCCTGCCATCTCGTGGAACTTCGTCCACCGCGAGCCCATTGGTGTCTGCGCGGGCATCATCCCGTGGAACTTCCCTTTCATGATGGCCGTGTGGAAGGTCGCCCCGGCCCTCATCATGGGCAACTCGATCGTGCTGAAGCCCGCCACCGACACCCCGCTTACTGCCCTGGAGCTGGCGCGCACGGCGGCCGAGTGCGGTCTTCCCCCCGGCGTTCTGAATGTCGTCATCGGCCCGGGCTCCGTGGTGGGGGAGGAGCTGTGCACCAACCCCATGGTGGACAAGGTGGCCCTTACCGGCTCCACGGAAACGGGCCGGCGCGTGATGAAGCTCGCCTCCGACACGGTGAAGAAGGTCACCCTCGAGCTGGGTGGCAAGAGCCCCACGATTATCTGCGATGATGCCGACCTGGCCGTGGCGGTAGACGGGGCTCTGTTCGGCACGTTCTTCCACGCGGGGCAGGTCTGCGAGTCAGGCACCCGGTGCTTCGTTCCCTCCTCGATCTACGACACATTCATGGAGCGCCTGCGGGAGCGGGTGACCCACATAAAGCTGGGAGACACCGCCGACTACGAGACCACCATGGGCCCCGTCGTCTCGGAGGCCCAGATGAAAAAGGTCCTGGGCTACATCGAGACGGGGTGCAGGGAAGGGGCGCGGCTTGTCTGCGGCGGGGGACGCCCGGCACATCTGAAGAAGGGATGGTTCATCCAGCCAACGATCTTCGAGCAGGTCAGCAACACGGCCACCATCGCGCGGGAAGAGATCTTCGGCCCGGTCCTCTCGGTCATCCGCTATGAGAGCCTCGATGAGGCCATCACAATGGCCAACGACAGTATCTACGGGCTGGGCGGCGCCGTGTTCTCCCGTGACATCCCGAAGGCAATCGGGATTGCCAAGAGGATCAGGACTGGCACCGTGTGGATCAACGACTTTCACCTGCTGAACGCGCTGGCCCCCTTCGGCGGGTACAAGCAGTCGGGAGTGGGCCGCGAGCTGGGCCCCCAGGGCCTTCTGGAGTTCACGCAGATCAAGCACATCCACGTGGACCTCGCCCTCGATCGCTCGAAGAAGTTCTGGTACGACTATATCCTCAACGATTGAATGAAGAAGGGAGACCGCACACATGAGCCTGCCGTTCCCCAGCGCTGAATGGATTTCCGCCTACAAGGATGCCATCAACGCCAACCCCGAGTACAGGACGGGCGCCGCCGACTGGACCTATGGCGTGGTGGCCCTCATCATGAAAGCGCAGCCGCCGGCAGTGGCGGAGGATGTCGGCATCTGGCTCGACCTCGAGCGCGGGGTCTGCCGCGAGGCGCGACTGGTGAAGGTGGCGGAGGCCATGACGGCCCCCTTCTGCATCACCGGCGAGTACGCCCGGTGGAAGCAGGTGATCAGGAAGGAACTTGACCCGATCAAAGGCATGATGCAGGGCAAGCTGCGGCTGAAGGGCGACCTTCCCACGATCGTGCGCGCGGTGAAGGCGGCGCAGGAGCTTGTCAATTCCGCGGGGAACGTCGACACGAAGTTCCTGGACGAATAGGGGGCCGCGCATGGGGTACCCCGCCGACCTCTCGTTCCTTTTCATGGCGCCGACGCGGATCGTCTTCGGCGCCGGGACCTCACGTGACGCCCCGATGGAGCTCACCGCCCTGGGATGCCGCAGGGCGCTGATCGTCACGGATACGTTCCTCCGTGAGAAGACACTCATCGTGACGCGCATCCAGAAGGCGCTGGGCGCCGCCTGCGCCGGTGTCTTCTCTGATGTTCCGCCCGACTCCGGCGTGCACGTGATAAACGCGGCAGCCGGGATGGGCCGGGCGTGCGGCGCCGATGCCATCATCAGTATTGGCGGCGGGAGCGTGATGGACACGGCGAAGGGGATTGCCATCCTCCTGAGGGAAGGCGGCTCCCTGCTGGACTACCAGGGGTTCCAGGTCCTCACCAGAAGGCAGACGCCCCACATCGCCATTCCCACTACCGCGGGCACCGGCTCCGAGGTGACCTACGTTGCCGTGGTCAAGGACCACCAGAAGAAGCAGAAGCTGCTCTTCGGCGACTACCACATCATCCCCGACACGGCCATCCTCGACCCCGCGCTCACCATCGACCTTCCCCCGCAGCTCACGGCAGCCACGGGCCTGGATGCGTTCTCTCACGGGCTTGAGGCGCTCTCCTCCGCGCAGCGGGAGCCCATTGCCGATGCGCTGGGCCTGCACGCCATCCGCCTGATAAAGGAGTTCCTGCCGCGCGCCGTGAAAAACGGGGCCGACCTGGCGGCCCGCGGCCAGATGCTGATCGCCGCATCACTCGGCGGTGCCGCCTTCTCAAACGCGCAGGTGGGTCTCATTCACGCAATCGCACACGTTGTCGGCGCGCGTCACGGCGTGCACCATGGCATGGCCAACGCGATCCTCATGCCCCACGTCATGAAGTTCAATAACAGCGTGGTTGCCGACAGGTTTCGCCTGGCTGCCGAAGCGATGGGGGCCGATGTGAGGACCATGAGCGATGAGGCAGCGGGCCTGTGCGCTGCTGCCGTCGTCGAGGCATTCGTGCGCGAAACGGGTCTTCCCACGCGGCTTCGCAACGTTGGAGTGCCGCAGGAAGACCTGGCAGCGTGCGCGGAGGCGGCCCTGTCCGACGGCTCTATCGTTTACAACGCGCGGCCGGTAGCAGATCCCGCAGAAGTGCTGGGTGTGCTGAAGGCGGCCTGGTGAAATCCGCGGCAAGCCCTGACGCCGCGGATGGCCAGGACGGCGCCGCAGGCATGGTTGCGGGCGCGGGCGCTCATGCGCCCGTTCTCCCCATCTCGCTCGGCCCCGGCACGGAGGACACCGGCCTTGCCTCCATGCTCGCCGAGCTCATCAGGTTGAACCTCGCGGCACACCCCGGCAGGCGGAAGGATTTCGACAGGCTGAACGCGGATATCGCCATCGAGGCGCGTGACGCGGAGGTCACGATCACCCTCGCGTTTGGCGGAGGGACCTTGATCGTCCACGCGGGGGTCCACGGGGAGCCTGGCATCCGCATCTCGGCGGATTCGGCGACCATTCTCGAGCTTTCGGCCCTCAGGATTATCGGAGGAGTGCCGAGCCTTCTCGAGGCAAAGGGACGGCGGCTCATCGGGAAGCTGGCCTCGGGAGAGGTGAAGATCCTCGGGCTGCGACGCGTTCTCACGCTGGTCCGGCTTACCCGCCTCCTGTCAGTAAGCAGCTAAGGCGCCGCTACTTTTCGAGGATGCTTTCACTACTGGGTTCACGCGCGGTGCCTGACGGCGTCAGGTCTCGGCGCGCTGCCAGATCATTTCGGGCTTGTCGGTGTCACTTGATGAATACAGCCGCGGATCTGGGAGGTTGCGCAGCACGAAGCTTCGCAGCGCCTCGGAGGATGCGAAGGGGGTCTCGCCGAAGAGCCCGTCCTCGAGGATGCGAAGCACCAGGCGGCCGTTGTCGATCCTGTAGTTCACGAAAAACCACGTGCGGTCCGCCTTCTCTCCCAGCTGCCGCACGTTCAGGAACCTCTCGCTGTCGATTGTCGTCACGAACATCCGATACGCGTCGGCCTTTCCCCCGACATCGCCGGGGGTGAACGCGACCAGCTCGTGCTCGTCGTAGGGAAAGAAGCTGAGGGTCACCCACTCCTGCGTCTCAGGGTCCTGGAGCTTCCAGGTCCCCATCAGGGCAGGGTCCAGTGCCGCGGAGGCGGGGTCCGACAGCGGCTGATCGGAGGAGTACGGGCAGGCCGAGAGGGCGAGGATGGCGAGCAGCGGGACAACCCAGCGCGCCCGTCTCCGAAAGAATGGCGGCACTCTACCGCGCATAGAAGACCACCTGCCACAGGCCGGTCTCACGGCGGGATACCCGTCTGAGACCCTGCTTCCGCATGACCTCCTCCACGGTGGCCGTTGCATGGACGAAGAAACGGTAGGTGTCCCTGCGCAGCCACTGCACGGCATTGAGCAGGCTGGCCACCAGCCGCATCCACCACGCATCACGGGGATAGACGAGCGCGCACGTGGATCGGGTCCGGGACGAGGAGGCCATGAGCAGCGCCTCCAGGTCATCGTAGCAGCAGATCACCCGGTCCAGCGTGACCAGGTCCGCCTCGGGAATGGTCGGGGCCACGTCGACGAAATTGCCGTGGTAATAGCGCACCTTTTCGATGAGGCCCAGGCGCTGCATTTCACTCGTCGCGACCTGCAGGTATGCCGAGGAGGCATCCACGCCAATGGCGGAGCGGAGGCCTGACTTGAACAGCTCCTGCTGGATCACCCCGACGCCCCCGCCGATGTCCAGCAGGGTTTTTCCGGCCACTCCCACGGACCGCAGGCCCTCGAGGAGAAGCCGCGTCGTGCGCCGCGGTCCCTTGCGGCGCGTCCTCTCCAGCTGCGCCGCCGCCTCGCGCGTGTCAAAGACTTTCTCGAGGCTCTCGCACTGGCAGACGCTCACCGGAGGAATTTAGTCCTGCCCGTCGAACACGTCAATGCCTGCTTTGCCTCGGTGCCTGTTTTGCCTCGGGAGGAGTCCGTCTATACCTTTCACCTTGATGAAAAGCGAAGAAACCGCCGGCGCTCCGGCGATCGTTGTCACGGGAGTCTCCAGCGGGATAGGGCACGGGATTGCGCACGTGCTGGTGCACAACGGGTTTCGGGTGTTCGGAAGCGTGCGGCGGCATGAGGACGCGCAGCGGCTGTCGCGGGAGCTTGGCGGCGCCTTCACGCCGCTCCTCTTCGACGTGACGGACGCCGCCGCCGTGGAAAAGGGGGCTGCCCAGGTAAGGGATGCGCTGAACGGCGGCAGGCTTGCGGGCCTGGTGAACAATGCCGGCATCGCCGTTCCGGGCCCCCTGCTGGAGCTCACCGGCGATGATCTGCGGAAGCAGATCGAGGTGAACCTTCTCAGCGTGATGACGGTAACGCGTGCGTTCTTTCCGCTCCTCCGTCTTTCCGCGGACGGGGGCGCTGACGGCTCGCCGCGCATCGTGAACATCAGCTCCGTGGCTGGACGGCTTGCGCTGCCGTTCCTGGGGGGCTACGCCGCGGCAAAGCACGGCCTGGAAGGTCTTTCGGACAGCCTTCGCCGCGAGCTCATGCTCTTCGGCATCGACGTGGTCCTGATCGACCCGGGAACGGTGGCCACGGCAATTTGGGAGAAAGCCGATGCGCTGGACCTCAGCCCCTTCGAAAAATCCCCGTACAGGAAGGCCATGCTCGGCTTCCGCGACGCCATGGTGTCCTCGGGACGCCGGGGCTCCCCTCCCGAGCGGGTGGGCGTGCTCGTGCTGCGGGCGCTGCGCACCAAGCGGCCGCGGGCGCGCTACGCCCTAGGCGGAGGCAGCGCCGCCGCCGCGCTGATGAGCCGTCTCCTGCCCACGCGGGTCTTCGATCGGATGATTGCGGGAAGGCTGGGTCTACTTTCGGGACGGCGTGCCGGCACCGCGTGAGCTGATCAGCGTGCCGTAGAGCTCTTCCATGCGGCTGACGGTGTTTTCAATTGAAAGATTCTGGGAGCGGCGCAGGCTTTCACGGGAAAAGTCCGCCCATTTCCGCTCATCGCGGGCAAGCTCGAGGATCTTTTCGACCACCTCGCTGTCCTCTTCGACCAGGTACCCGTTCTTTCCGTCGAGGATCATCTCGAAGTAGCTCTCGTCGCGCCGTGCCACCACGGGCAGCCCGCACAGCTGCGCCTCGATGATCGTCATCGGCTGCACCTCGCTGAGGGAGACGGTCACAAAGAGGTTCGAGGAGGCAAGGTGCGCGATGACCGCTTCCCAGCCGAGGAAGCCGGTGAAGACGAACGCGGCGGGGGCCGCGGAGTCCTGCGCGCGGCGCTTCAGGGGGTCCAGTGTCGGGCCGTCCCCGATGAATATCATGCGGATGCGCGGCTCGCGGGCCGCCGCCGCCGCCACGGCATCCACGAGCTCGAAGACCCTTTTCTCCATGCCGATGCGGCCGACAAAGATGAGGATGAAGTCGTCCGTGCCCACACCCAGCTGCGCGCGCAGCGCAGCCTTCTGCTCCGCGCTCGGGATCAGGGAAGCGATGCGCGTGGTGTCCACGCCGTTGGAGATGACGGACACGGGGACGCTGGGCATGAGGGCCTGCAGGTAATGGGCGGACTTGGGGGATGGTGCCACGAAAGCGTCCACCCGTTTCAGGAACCAGCGGAGGGCCCTCTTGATCATGCCGCGCGTGAGCACCCTCCCGTTGAAGATGTAGTGCCGGTATTCCTCCCACATCGTGTGCAGGGTGTGCACGTGCGGGATGCCGAGGTGGCGGGCCGACTTGACGCCGCTGCGGCCCACGGAGAACTCCGTGTGGGTGTGGACGATCTGGATGTTCTTGTTCTTCAGAAAATCCGTGACGGTCTTCTGCAGGCCGAAGGCGTAGCGGATCTGCATGCCCTTGCCCAGCGGCACCTTCAGCGAGGTGAGACGGAGGATGGCGGGGTCATCGTCCTCGTAGTCGGGAAAGCGCGAGGTGACGATGAAGACGGTGTGCCCCCTGCGGCGAAGTCCTTCCTTCAGCTCGTTGACATGCGTAACGACCCCATTTTTAACGGGAAAAAACGTGTCGGTAAAGAGAGCTATGTTCATTTCCTGGATTTCCTTGAAGCATTCGCAGAGTACCAGAGCGATGCGAAAAGGGCAAGGCGCCGCTTACCGGCTTCCCGGAAAACGCGTTTCAGTATAGGGTAACCGATATATGGACATTCTCTCCGACACCCCCGCGCCCTGCCGTGCAATCGGCATATGCCTGGGAGCTTCCACGCTCTCGATCGTCGAGATCGAGGCGCAGGGGGACCAGAGACGCGTCATCGATATTTTCCAGGCCGAGCACGGCGGCGACCCCAAGGGCGTGCTGGCGCGCCGTCTCGACGAGTGCGAGCTTGCGGGCAAGTTCCTCGGCGCCACCGGCAGGAAATTCCGCAAGATCCTCGCCATCCCCTCCATCACGGAGCCGGAGGCGACCGAGTACGCCCTCGCGCACGTCACCCGCGCGGGGAAGAGCTTCGATGCCATCGTCTCGGCGGGGGCTGAGAGCTTCATCGCCTACCAGATCGACCGCGCGGGAAAGATCGCACGCATTGGATCCGGCAACAAGTGCGCCTCAGGCACCGGCGAGTTCTTCCTCCAGCAGATCCGCCGCATGAACGTCTCGGTGGAGGAGGCGGTGCGGCTGGCCGGCACATCGACCCATCCCCACGAGCTCTCGGCGCGCTGCTCGGTGTTCTGCAAATCGGACTGCACCCACGCGCTGAACAAGGGGGAGCCGATTGCCGACGTGGCGGCGGGCCTCGCGCGCATGCTGGTGAAGAAAATCGAGGAGCTGCTGGTGAAAAGCGGCGCCCGCCGCGTCCTCCTGGCGGGAGGAACGACGCGCAACACCGTCGTCGTGGATTCCCTGCGCCGCTCCTTTGAGCTGATCGAGGTCCCCGAGGAGGCCACCTACTTCGAGGCACTCGGGGCCGCCCTCTGGTCCCTGGAGACGAAGCAGGAGGTCCATCCTGAAAAGGGGCACTACTATCGCGAGGCGGGCTCATCCTTCGCGTTTCACAAGCCCATCGCGGAGTTCGCCGGCATGGTCGACTTCAAGGAGATGCCTTTCGAGAAGGCCCAGCCGGGTGATGAGTGCATTGTCGGTCTCGACGTGGGGTCCACCACCACCAAGGCGGTGTTATTCAGGACTCGGGACGAGAAGATCCTCTCCTCGGTGTACCTGCGGACCAACGGCAACCCCATCCAGGCCTCGCGGGAGTGCTATGCCTCCCTCGTGGAGCAGCTGGGAGCCGCGCGGGTGGACGTCATCGGCCTGGGAGTGACCGGCAGCGGCCGCTACATCGCCGGCCTTCATGCCGGCACCGAGGGGATCATCAACGAGATAATCGCCCATGCCCGTGCCGCCGCTCACTTCGACCCCACGGTCGACACGATCTACGAGATCGGCGGGCAGGATGCCAAGTACACCTACCTCACCAACGGGGTGGCATCCGACTATGCCATGAACGAGGCCTGCTCCGCCGGCACGGGGAGCTTCCTCGAGGAATCTGCCCGCGAGACGCTGGGCATCCGCATGGAGGACATCGCCGATATCGCCCTGAAGGCCACCCGGCCGCCCAACTTCTCCGACCAGTGCGCCGCCTTCATCTCCTCCGACATCAACACCGCTCTCCAGGAGGGCGTGAAGAAGGAAGACATCGTCGCCGGCCTCGTGTACTCCATCTGCATCAACTACGCCAACAGGGTGCGCGGCTCGCGGCACACCGGGGACACGGTGTTCATGCAGGGCGGGGTCTGCTATAACCGGGCGGTGCCCATCGCCATGGCGGGGCTCATCGGCAGGAAGATCGTCGTGCCGCCGCACCCCGGCATCATGGGAGCCTACGGCGTGGCGCTGGAGACGAAGAACATGCTCTCCCTGGGCCTGCTGCAGAGGGGAAGCTATGACCTTGCCGCCCTGGCGGCCCGCGACGTGCAGTACGGGAAGAGCTTCATCTGCCAGGGCAAGCCCGAGAACTGCGACCGCAAGTGCGAGATCGCCATGATCAGCGTGGAAGGCAGGAAGCTCCCCTTCGGCGGAGCGTGCAACAAGTACTACAACCGCATCAGGAACGTCCATTATGACGTTGCCGAGCGCAACCACGTGGAGACCCGCTCGACGCTTCTGTTCCAGACCCATGCGCCGCAACGGCAGGACCTTCCCGCGAAGGCGCCGGTCGTGGGCATCAACCGCTCCTTCCACACCCACACGTTGTACCCCTTCTACCACGCGTTCTTCACGGAGCTGGGCTGCCGGGTCGTCCTGCCGGAAAAGGTCCGCCAGTCCGGCATCGACAAGGGAATGACGAGCTTCTGCCTTTCGGGCCAGATCGCCCTGGGCATGTTCGAAGACCTGCTGGAGCGCCGGCCCGACTACATCTTCATGCCCCAGATCAAGGAGATGCACGTTTCCGAGCAGGAAGAGTACCGCATCGAGTACCAGAGCACCTGCATGTTCGTGCAGGGCGAGCCATGGTACCAGAGGGCGACATTCCTGCGGGACGCGGTGAGCCCGCCGAAGCTGATCGCGCCGGTGCTGAACTTCATGAGCGGCTTCCACGCGGAGGAGAAGCAGTTCATCGAGATCGGGCAGCGCATGGGCTTCACGGCTGCCGCCGCGGAGCGCGCTCACCGCGTTGCTCTCCAGCGGCAGCAGGGCTTCTTTGCCGCGCTGAAGGCGGAAGGGCGGCGCATCCTCGCAGAGGTGGAAGCCGACCCGCAGGCCATCGCCGTTGTGCTCTTCGGCAGGCCCTACAATGCGTTCACCGACGAGGCGAACAAGGGGGTGCCCTTCAAATTCGCCTCCCGCGGCGTGCGCATCATCCCCTACGATTTTCTCCCCTTCGAGGAGGAGGAGAACTTCCGCGACACCTACTGGGAGATGGGGCAGAAGATCATCAAGGCGGCGCGCATCGTGAAGAGGCACCCCCAGCTCTATGGCTGCTACCTGACGAACTTCCTCTGCGCGCTGGACTCCATGATGGTCCCGCACTTCCGCGATCTCATGAAGACAAAGCCTTCACTGACGCTGGAAGTGGACAGCCACACGGCGGATGCCGGTGTGAACACGCGCATCGAGGCGTTCCTCGACGTGGTGCGCAACTACATCAAGATCCGCCACACGGTGCAGGATCCCGTTCTGCCCCTCACCCCCGCGCGCACCGAGGTGGATGCGACGGGCAAGGTCTCCTTCGTCTCCTCCGACGGCAGCCGCCTGCCCGTGCGGGACCCGCGCGTGAAGGTGATCATCCCTTCCATGGGAAATCTCTTCTCCGAGGGCATGGCGGCGGTCTTCCGCGGGCTGGGCTGGCACGCGCAGGCGCTCCCCGTCTGCGACCGGGAGGCGCTGGACCTCGGGCGGTCGGTGACCACGAGCAAGGAGTGCCTGCCGATCATCAACATCCTGGGGGAGATCCTCAAGTACCTGAAGCACAGGACCGACCCCTCGGAAAAGCTCATCATCGCCATGGTGGACGCCGGCGGCTGCTGCCGGGTGGGACAGTACGAGATCCTC
>JBEKVA010000090.1:0-12401 GCA_049514475.1 Spirochaetia bacterium | reverse complement strand
TCTCTGAGGTTGGACATTTCACTATGGCTCTTCGCAAATCGTTTGAAAAGGCCGGTCAAATCATATTGACATCTCATAATGCAGAGACAGTCAGAAAGTTCTCGGACGAGAACACCCTTCTTCTTTATCGACGAAATCACCTTGAGCCAACTCAAATCAGGTCCCTCGACACCTTCAAGATAAAAGGAGACCTTGTTGACGCGTTGATTCGCGATGACCTTGAGCCATGAGCGTCAATAGGTATCTGCCGCACGTTCTTGTGCTGCCAGAAGATGACGCTAACAGGCAGATCGCGAATGGGTTTCTGCTTGATCCATTTCTGAATGATAGAGCGATTCAAGTATTGCCACCCGCAGGAGGTTGGTCAAAGGTTCGCGATTCCTTTGCGGAAGCCTACTTGCCTGAAATGGCAAAATTGCGCCAAAGATACATGATACTGTTGGTTGACTTTGATAAGCATGACAACCGTGTGAAAGAGGTGAAGAAAGTAATTCCACCAGAACTGGTAGACAGAGTGTTTGTGGTTGGAGTTCTTTCCGAGCCAGAAGAGTTAAAGAAAGCAAAGCTCGGGAAGTACGAAGATATCGGGAAAGGTCTTTCAGAGGACTGTAGAAATCAGTCGGCAAAAACATGGGGACACGAGCTCTTACGTCACAATCTCGTAGAAGTTGGTCGGATGACATCAATCGTTAGACCAATTCTCTTTCCTTAAGTAGGCACGCGCGTGAGCGAATTGCCTTTCAACTATTGCCTGTCCTGGGCCGCGCCGCTTTCGCACGACGGCCGCACGTCCGGCGGCCCCGTGCCTGTCCTCACCCCGGCGGCTTTCCCCCCAGGTTCTCAAGTATCCTTCTATAGATTGCCGTGAACTGCTCGATGCGGCGGAGCTTCTGCCGCGAATCCGCGCTCCAGACGCTGCCGGTATGCTCGGTGGCCACCCGCGTGAAGTACCCGTGCGCCGCGCGCAGGAAGCCCAGGCTGCCGGCGATGTCCTCGGCGGCCGTGTAGCGGCGGGTGAAGCGCGGCACGCGCCCCGCGGCGATCGTGCGATTGATCTCCGCGATGCCGTGGATGGCAAGGGAGAAGTTGATGAAGCCCTGCTTGTAGTAGGCGTAGGCGGGGTCCTTGTGCGGCGCGAGCGCCGCCTCACGGGAGCGGGGATCCGTCGGCTCCGCGCACGGGCTCACCGCACCGGATGACTTTGCGCGGGAGCTGCCCGTGCGCGCTCCCGCGGGAGTCTTCTGCTCCGGGGGAGTGCTCATGAGAGCGGAGTAGGCTTCCGTCAGGGTGATCATCGCCAGCTCTTGCAGGGGCTTTTTTTCCGCGGAGAACCTGTCGGGGTGGTTGATCATGACGAGCCTGCGGTAGGCCTGCCTGATCTGCTCCCGGGATGCGTTCTCGGTGACCCCGAGAACCTGCCTGAAATACAGGTCGCTCATGCCTTTTTGGAAACCCTGTCCCGTCTCACCCCTCGTCGTTGTCCTTGTACTCGTGACGCTTGTGGTTTGCCTTGACGATGCAGTTCTTGATGGTGAGCAGCTCGATCTTTATTCCCCGCGCCGTCTTCTTTTCCTGCATTGCGCGCGCCTGGAACAGCGTGTTGAGGCTCCCCAACCGGCGATGGATGAGCAGCAGCTCGTTGAGCTGCTTGTCGATGAATGCCGCCAGCTGGGTCTCCCCCGTGGCCGCCAGCCTTCGGAACGCCGGGCTGCTGCCGGAGGAGAGAGCGGCGAAGAGGCTCGATTTCTTCTGCACCTCGGGGATGAAGGCCGGGAAGTCGATGGTTTCGGTTTTCGGGGCAGGTACGCCGGGCTCGGCATACTGCACCTTGTAGCTGCGCACCGCCGCGCTCTTCTCAGCTCCCACGCCCAGCAGGCGCTTCAGCCAGCCGCCCCCCGTGCCGCGGGAATCAACGAGCAGGCGCTCGTTCTCCTCCAGGATCGCGATTGCCGTTGCCAGCTCCTCGTGGGGTCGGGCGATCAGCCGTGCGGCCTCCGAGAGAATCGCCTTCCCGTCTGCCGCGGCGATCTCCACCCTTTTGGGCTCCGCGATTGCCAGTGACGCGAGCACCTTCTGCCGGCGCACGGGCCCGTCCTCCGCAAGCTCCTCGTCAAGGACCTCCCCCGCGAGCGCGGGGTACCACGGCATGCCCGTCATCCACAGGCCGAATCCCTTGCGGACCATGCGCAGCGCCTCTTCCTTGCGCACCCGGTTCTCACCGTTGGAGAGGGGCGCCTGGGAAAGGACCTTGCTCCGCAGGTCGGCCTTCCACGACTCGCGGTGAAACGCGATCAGCTCCGCCACCAGCCCCCGGATCTGGTACAGGGTTTTCACGATCTGCACTTCGCAGTCCTTGAGGATCTGGGAGGCCATCGTGTCGGAGCCCATCCGCACCTTCATGAACGCGCGGGCGAAAGCGCGGGTGGTGGGGCTCGTCGAGCCCTCGCCGAACTCGAGCCAGTTGATGTAGGAGAGCAGCGCCGAAATCTTTTTCAGCCGCGCCAGCCCGAGGGAGGGCAGCTCGAAGGCGATCTCCGAGGAGACGTATTTGATCTGGCGGCGAAAGGCGGCCAGGCGGTAGCTCACCTCGTCGGAGTTTTCGAAGTCGGGCAGGGGATCGTCCTTGGGCACGACGATCTCGGTGAAGGCCTGATCGTAGTTGTACGGGTCCTCCCGCAGCAGGCCCTTCCTGATGAGCATGGCCATTGCGCCTTCGAAGTGCGCCTGGTAGGAGGCAAGGGCGTCCTTGAGCAGCGGGAGCTGCACCGACTCAAGCCATTGAGCGCGTGCCTCCAGCGCTGAACCGAGCTGTTCGAGATAACCTGCCGATCCTTCCATTGGGGGGCATTATACGGTAAAGTCCGGGGGGACGCAACGCGGCGTCGCGGTGACCGCGGAGATTCGCCGGGCGGTTGCGCGGAGGCGGCGCTCACCACAATCCATGGGAACCGCGGGGATTTTCAGGCCGGAAAAGCTCGTCATTGGAGTGCTTGCATCGCCGGGGGCGATGCGCCAGGAGCTTCGTGCCCGGCTGGAAGAGCGCTGGGGCCCCGTCGATTTCACGTCGCAGACCCTGTCATTCACATTCACCGATTATTACAACGAGGAGATGGGAACACCGATCGAGCGGTGTTTCGTCTCGTTCGAGCGGCTTGTCGATCCCTCCCTGCTCCCGCGCATCAAGCGGGAATCGAATGAGACGGAGGACCTCTTCCGCGAACAGGGCCGGCGAAAGGTGAATCTCGACCCGGGGCTGCTCTCCCTTCCCCGTTTCGTGCTTGCCACCACCAAGGAGAATGCACACCGCATCCCCCTGGCGGACGGCATTTTCGCGGAAATCACCCTGCTTTTCGGCAAGGGCAGCTTCCGCCCCCTTCCCTGGACCTATCCCGATTATTGCTCGGAGGCCTACATCGCAATTCTGAACGGCATGCGGGCCCGCTACAAGGCGCAGCTGAAGCTCCCGGAACCGGGGTAATCCGCGCAAGCGCCCCGAAACGACTCCCGTTTCTTCCGATTGTGAAAAACACCGCTCCGCCAATCCTTCTGCTTCTCGCGCTGCTCCCCGCGGGGTGCGCGGCTTTTGCGCCCGAGGCCGATCTTGGCATCGTGCTCCCCGCGCCGCCCGAGCACTGGCAGAGGGCTTTCTCCAACTTGGAGGCGAGAATCGTCTTTCCTGACGCAACCGGGAGGATACGGGAGGTCGATGTGTCCGACTGGGATGCCCCCGGAGGAATCTCCTGCCCGAAGACGGGCACGACGCCAGTGCTGGCCTGGCCTCGAACATGCGGGAGCGGCGAACAGGGGCAGGGCGGGCACGGCCGGCTGAGGCCGGCAGGAGCCCTGTATCCATTCTCCCTGCGCGGCGACGGCAGGACCCTGGAGCTCACCTGGGCAGAGGGCGCGGCGGGGTATGTCCTGATGCTTCTGCGCTCGGGGGAGACCGACTGCTCCCGCTTCAACGCGCAGCGGCTATCCACGTACATCAGAGGTCATGCGGATCCCTGGGACCTCGACCTCGAGGGGATTGCTCAAAAGATCGCAGGAGGCGATTTCACCGCATTTGACATAGACTCTCTTCCCTGCCGTGACCAGGTGGTGAAGCCTGGCCCGGGTGAATGGTTCCTGGAGAGCCCCTTCCGTGACGTGCTGGCTGCCGATGAGCTTGGGGAGGTGACGCTGTGCGGGCTGTCCGACGGGGTACATGCACTGTTCTCTATCGACGGAAAGGAGCTGAGGATCGCCTCGAGCAGTCTTGGCGTGCTGGTGAGCCCGATTCCCTGAGCGGAACTACGGAAGCCTGATGATGGCGGCCCGTGTAAGCACGCGGTTTCCCGTCTCGGTGATCAGAACGTCGTTCTCCCACCGAACGCCGCCGTGATCCGGGTGATACAGACCGGGCTCCACGGTGACGATCATGCCCGGCTGCAGCATCGCCTCCGCGGTTTCCCCCTGGCCGCGAATGAGCGGCGCCTCGTGGGTGTCCAAGCCGATGCCGTGGCCGAGGGCGTGCGGCATGCGCACGCCGGCAGCGGCGAAAAGCTCGTCGACGGCAGCGGCGGGCGAGCGCGTGGGAACGCCCGGCTTCATGGCCGCCAGGGCCGCCGCGTATCCCTGCTCGACAAGGGCCACCATGCGAGCCTGCTCCGCGGAGGGCTTTCCCCTGACCACGGTGAGAGTGACATCGCTCGTATAGCCGTCCACCTTTACGCCGAAGTCCAGGATCGAGAGGCCCGGGGTGCCGAAAGGACCTGAGCCGAAAGCGGGAAAGGGATGGATGGCCCAGCTTCGCCCGGGCCCCGCGGCGAGAGTCTCGAACCCCAGCCCTTCGGCCCCGCGCGCCAGCGCCTCCCGCTGGATGAGCTGGGCAAGGTCCATCTCACGCAGGCCCTCTGCCCCGCGCGGGGCGGCGAGCATGGCCGTGATCGATTCGATGAGAGCGTTCGTGATCTCCGCCGCTTTTTCGGTGGCCGCCAGCTCGATGGCATCCTTGACCGTTCGCGCGCGGCTGACGAAGTCCTCGAATCCCCGCGCGCGCACGATGATGTCCATGTCGGGCAGGTCAGCTTCCAGCTCCTGGAAGCGCAGGTGGGAAGTGCGCGCGGGAAACTCGACCCGGCGGCGCATGCCCGGTCCGCCGCCCTTGAGGACGCCGATCACCGCTTCGCGAAAAGAGCGATTGAACTCCGTGTAGGGGATGATCTCGTCAACGGCGCTCCGTGCGTTGGCCAGGTTCACGTCCCAGGGAACCAGCACCGTGCGCCCGGAGGCGAATGTGAAGAGAAGGGCATCCGTCGGGTGGCCGGACAGCCAGCGCAGCGTGTTGGAGCGCTGGTTCTCGAAGTCCTCGGTCACGCAGGCATGGATGCCGGACTCGGAAAGCCAGCCAGCCAGGCGCGACTGGCGGGCGCGGAATGCCGCGGCGGCGGTGGCGGCGGGGGCGCCGGCCCCTCCCTCAGAGGGCTGCAACGATATTCACCAGCTTGTTTCGCACGACGATCACCTTGCGGATCTCCTTGCCGCCCAGCAGCTCTTTCACCCGCTCGTGGCCCAGCGCTTTTGCTTTCAGCTCGTCCTCGCTTGCGCCGGCGGGCATATTTTCCTTTGCCCTGATCTTTCCGTTGATCTGGAACACCACCTCCACAAGCTCCTCGGCAGTGAACGCCGGGTCGAACGTCGGCCACCGCTGCTTCGCGATGGAAGGGGCCTTGCCCAGCTTCACCCACAGCTCCTCGGCCAGGTGCGGCGCGTAGGGAGAAAGCAGCAGCACGAATGGCGTCCACAGCTTCCGCGGCATGGCCTCCAGGCCGCCTACTTCATTGAGGAAGATCATCATCTGCGCGATGGCCGTGTTGAACTCCAGCCGCTCCGAATCGTGGCTGACCTTCTTGATGGTCTTGTGCAGAACGCGCAGGAGCTCTTCGGAGGGCTCATCGTCGGTCAGGGGCAGCTCTGCGATGCGCCAGATGCGCTCCAGGAACCGCCGCGCCCCGGCAATGCCGCGCGTGGACCAGGGCTTGGACACCTCCAGCGGCCCCATGAACATCTCGTAGACGCGCATGGTGTCGGCGCCGTATTCCCTGATGATGTCATCGGGGTTGATCACGTTGCCCAGGCTCTTGGACATCTTCACCCCGCCCTCGCCGAGGATCATGCCCTGGTTGATCAGCCGCTGGAACGGCTCGGAGGTGTTCACCATGCCTTCCTCGAAGAGGAACTTGTGCCAGAAGCGCGCGTACAGCAGGTGCAGCACGGCGTGCTCGGCGCCGCCAACGTACAGGTCCACCGGCATCCAGTACTCGATGGCCTTGGGCGAGGCGAAGGCTGTGTCGTTCTTCGGGTCGAGGAACCTCAGGTAGTACCAGCAGGAGCCAGCCCACTGCGGCATGGTGTTCGTTTCCCGCTTTGCCGGGCCGCCGCACTTCGGGCAGGTGGTATTCACCCAGTCGGTGATGGCGGCCAGGGGGCTTTCCCCGGTGCCGCTGGGCACGACGGTCTTCACCTCGGGCAGCTTCAGGGGAAGCTGGTCGTAGGGCACGGCAACGGTGCCGTCCTTCGGGCAGTGCACCAGGGGGATGGGCTCGCCCCAGTAGCGCTGCCGGGAGAAAATCCAGTCCCGCAGCTTGTAGTTCACCGCCTTGCGGCCGATGCCTTTCTTTTCCAGCTCCGCGATGATCTTCGTCTTCACCTCTGCCGTGGAGAGCCCGTCGTATGCGCCCGAGTTGACGGCAGTCCCCTCGATGGGGTCAGCCGCGGCCACGGGCCCGGTGGTCCCGTCACGGGAGACAACCTGGACAATGGGCAGGCTGAACTTCGTGGCGAACTCGAAGTCCCGCTCGTCGTGGGCAGGCACCGCCATGATGGCACCCGTCCCGTAGGAGATGAGGATATAGTCGGAGATCCACACGGGGATCTTCTTCCCGTTCATCGGGTTGACGGCGTACGAGCCGGTAAAGACGCCCGTCTTCTCCTTGGCAAGCTCGGTGCGCTCCAGGTCCGACTTTTTCGCCGCGGCATCGATGTAGGCCTGCACCGCCTTCTTCTGCCCGGCGGTTGTCAGCGCGGACACCAGGGGATGCTCGGGGGCGAGGACCATGTAGGTGGCACCGAAGAGGGTGTCAGGCCGGGTGGTGTACACCTCGATCGCCGCGCCCTCCTTTTCAGTAGAAAAGCGCACGTTGGCCCCCTCGCTCCTGCCGATCCAGTTCCTCTGCATGAGCTTCAGGGACTCAGACCAGTCCAGCGTCTCCAGGTCGGCCAGCAGCCGCTCGGCGTACGCGGTGATCTTCAGTATCCACTGGCGCAGGTTGCGCCGGGTGACCGGCGTCCCGCAGCGGTCGCACAGCCCGTCCTTCACCTCCTCGTTGGCAAGGCCGGTGAGGCAGGAGGGACACCAGTTGATGGGCACCTCGGCCTCGTAGGCCAGGCCCTTTTCCCACAGCTTCAGGAATATCCACTGCGTCCAGCGGTAGTACTCCGGCTCGCAGGAGGAGAGGCAGCGGTCCCAGTCGTAGGAGAATCCCAGCGCCTTGATCTGCGTGGTGAAGCGCGCGATGTTCGCTTCCGTGGAGACGCGGGGGTGCGTACCCGTCTTGATGGCGTAGTTTTCCGCCGGCAGGCCGAAGGAATCGAAGCCCATCGGGTGCAGGACCGAGTATCCGTTCATGCGAAGCCAGCGGGTGTAGATGTCGGTGGCGAAGTATCCCTCGGGATGACCGACGTGCAGGCCAGCCGCGGAAGGGTAGGGGAACATGTCGAGGATGTACTTGCGCTTTTCGCGAGGGACCGAGGGATCTTCCGTCACGCGGAAGGTCTTATGCTCCGCCCAGTACGCCTGCCATTTTGCTTCGATTTCTGTAAAAGGGTATCCGGCCATGGCGGGATGATAATCACGCGAAGGGTCGGGGTCAACCTTCGACGCTGTGCCGCGGCCCCGGCCCGCGCGCGGCGGAGCGCGCTCAGCGTGCTTCCTCACCGCGGTCCAGGTCACCTGTCAGCCTCTCCCGTTCCCGCTCGATCTGCTCGGGGGTCGCCCCCAGCTCGCGGAGGATCGCTTCTGTCATGGCAAGGGCAACTTCCCCTTCGCCGGAAAAGACGGCGTCCGCTCCCGCTGCCATCAGGGCGGGCCTTTCGCGCAGGTAGGCCGAGCGTGCAAGGATGCGAATGCCGGGATTCATCTCCCTCGCGAGGCGAAGGATCTCGCGGTCGGCACCCATACCGGAGGCGCTGAGGAAAAGGCTGCCGGCGGAGGGGACCCCCGCGCTCGCCAGCGTCTCGCGGTGACCCGCATCACCATAGACCACCGCGGTCCCCTCTTGGCGCAGGCGGCGCACGGTGCGCAGGTTCATCTCGATGATAGTGGAGCTGATCCCGTTCTCTGCCAGCAGGCGCACCAGCGTCTGCCCCACGGGGCCGTAGCCGACAACGACGGCGCGGTAGCGCGGATCGCGGCCCTGCGGCGCCTCCTCCCGTGCTTCGCCGTCGTGGGCCGCCGGGGACTTATTACGCGGCTGGGGCTGCGGAAGCCGTCGTGCCAGGGATCCCAGCGGGCCTGCCAGCCGATGAAGGAGCGGGCTCACGGCAATTGAAACGATCGATGCCGCGACCAGGGCGCTGGTGGCACTCTGCGGCAGGATGCCCAGCGTGGTGCCCATGGCCGCCAGGATGAAGGAGAACTCACCGATCTGGCCGAGGGCGAGCGCAACCGAGAGAGCCGTCCGCGCCGGCTGCCCCAGCACCAGCATCAGCAGGAGAGAGGCAAGCGGCTTGCCCACGACGATCACCACGAGGGTTGCCGCGGCCAGCCACGGGGCTTCCAGCACGGCCCGCGGATCGAAGAGCATGCCGACGGAGACGAAGAAGAGCACGGCAAAAGCATCGCGCATGGGAAGCGCCTCGGTGGCGGCACGGAGGCTGAAGTCGGACCGGCCGACGATCATGCCCGCAAGGAACGCTCCCAGGGCCATCGAGACGCCGAACAGCTTCGAAGAGCCGAAGGCAATCCCCAGCGCCACCACCAGGATGGTGAGGGTGAAAAGCTCACGTGAGCGCGTGGCCGCCACGCGGCGCAGCAGCCATGGAATCACGCGGCCGCCCACCAGGAAGACGAAGAGGAAGAGCAGGGCGAGCTTCAGGAGGGAGAGTCCCAGCGACAGGACCAGCCCGCCGGCGGCCGCGCCCCCCGCCGACCCCGCGCCTGCAGGTGATGCCGCAGCTCCCGCCGGGAACAGGGACGGGAGCAGCACGAGGATGAGCACGGTGAGCAGGTCCTCGACGATCGTCCACCCCACCGCGACGTGTCCCGCGGGAGTGTGCAGCTCGTCGTGATCGGCCAGCACGCGCGTGAGCACGACGGTGCTCGCCACCGAGAGGGCGAGCCCGTATACCACGGCTCCCGCCCAGCCGCCCCCACCGAGTGTCAGCACGGCCGCGGTCCCGAGTGCCGTGGCCACGACGCTCTGCCCGATGGCGCCCGGCAGCGCGATGCCGCGCACGGCGAGCAGCTCCTTCAGGTCGAAATGCAGCCCGACGCCGAACATGAGAAGGACGACGCCGATTTCCGCAAGCTCCTGGGCGATCTCGTGGTTGGCGATGAAGCCCGGTGTGTTCGGGCCCACGACGATCCCGGCCAGGAGGTAGCCGACGATAGGAGACAGGCCCAGCCGCTGCGTTGCATACCCCAGCACCAGCGCCGCGGCGAGGCTCACGGACACCGTGAGTATCAGATCCACGTATCGCCTCCCCCCATGGTTGTAAGTATACTCACGGGCATGAGCGACCTTCACTACGCCTGTGCCGCCGCTGCCAGCTTCGGCCTGGAGTCGATCGTGCGCGGGGAGCTGGAGGCGCTGGGCATCAGCGGCGCGCGCGCCGAGGACCGTCGCGTGCTCTTCGAGGCCACGGCGCGGGAGATCGCTCTCTGCAACATTTCCCTGCGGACGGCTGACCGGGTGCTGATCAGGCTGGCGGACTTTCCGGCGCCTGACTTCGATGCCCTTTACGAAGGGGTGCGCGCCGTGCGCTGGAAAGACTTTCTGGCAAAGGACCCCCGGGTGGTGGTGGAGGCACGCAGCGTGAAATCGCGTCTGACGGCCACCCCCTCCCTGCAATCGGTCACGAAGAAGGCTATCGTTGACGCCGTGACCGGGGGCAAGGGCCGCATGACGGAGAGCGGACCACGCTACGACGTGGAGCTGGTCCTGCGCGGCGACCAGGCATCCCTCATGCTGGACACTACCGGGCCGGGCCTGCACAAGCGCGGCTATCGCGCCGAGGGAGGGGAGGCGCCGCTGAGGGAGAACCTTGCCGCGGCGCTTGTGATGCTATCCCGCTGGGGGCCGGCGCGGCCCTTCGCCGACCCTTTGTGCGGCTCGGGGACCATCGCGGTGGAGGCAGCCCTGGTTGCCGCCAATATCGCCCCGGGGCTGGGCCGCACATTCGCGGCGGAGGCATGGCCGCTCTTTCCCGCTGCCGAATGGAGGACCGCGCGCGAGCAGGCGCGGGCGGGGGAGAGACGGGACGTGCAGGTGCGCATCGCGGGGTCGGACCGGGACCCGCGGGCCGTGGCTGCAGCGGAACGCAACGCGCGCGCGGCGGGGGTTGCCGACCTCGTAGCCTTTCACGCGGCCCCGCTTTCATCGTTTCAGCCGGCGGGTGATTACGGCTGCCTTGTGTGCAACCCGCCCTACGGGGAGCGGCTGGGCACCGAGGCAGAAGCGCAGGGGCTCTACCGGGAGCTGGGCGGGATTTTCCGCTCGCTGCCCACCTGGTCCCTTTTCGCGCTCTCGGCCAGCGGGGATTTCGAGAGGCACTTCGGTTCGCGCTCGTCGAAAAACAGAAAGCTCTATAATGGAAACATACGCTGCTGGCTGTACCAGTACTTCGGGCCGCCGCCGGCTCGGAAGTGAGGAAGAGGGGCGGGGCGGCCGCGGGCGCAGGCCTCCGCGGGGTCACGGCCCCCCGCCGGCCTGGCGGCTTTACAGCGAGAAGCCTGCCTTCTGAGCGTCCTCGTAGAACATCCGCACGGTGTCCAGGGAGTATTGCGCCAGGTCGTAGTCGATCTGGCTCACCTTCTTCAACAAGTCATTGGTGACGGTGATGATGTGGCACCCGATCTTGTCGGCCTGGAAGATGTTCAGGAACTCCCGCGGGCTTGCCCATATCAGCTCGGCCCTCGGAAGCGGCCGCAGGATCTCCACGGCGGCCGCCATGAGCGGCACGGGGTCCCGCCCCGTATCCGCGATGCGGCCCGCGAATACCGACACGTAGCAGGGAACGTCGGCTGAGACGCTGTCAGCCACCTGCTTCACCTGCTCGAGTGTCATCATTGCGGTCACGTTGAGCTTGATGCCTGCCTGCGAGAGCTTGCGGATGAGGGGCGCCAAGGGCTCGCGGCGCGTGTTGGTGATCGGGATCTTCACGTACACGTGCTCGCCCCAGGTGGAGATCTCTCGCGCCTGCTTCTCCATCTCGGCGAACTCGTCGGAGAACACCTCGAAGGAGATCGGCCTGTCGGGGATGGCGCGGACGATGTCCCGTGCGAAAGCGCGGTAGTCGCTGATGCCCGCCTTGCGCATGAGGGTCGGGTTGGTGGTGAAGCCGCGGATGTAGGGCTGGTGGTACATCTCCAGCATTCCCGCCTTGTTGGCGCCGTCGGCGAATATCTTGACCTTCAGCTCGGTGAGACGCATGCGTTCCCCCTTCACGGTCGCTCCTGGCGACATTTCGCCCTGCGTGAGAATCCAGCGCGCGGCATCGGCGAGGGTGGGCACTTCCACGTGCGCCCCCGCGGGCCGCCGCTCCTTGTAGTGATTGTCGATGAAGACGGTGCGCGTTCCCGCGCGCTCCCCGGCCTCGATGTCGCGCCACCTGTCGCCGACCATGAACGATTGCTCGAGGCAGATGCCGTGCTCCGCCGCCGCCTCCCGCAGCATGCCGGGCAGCGGCTTGCGGCACCCGCAGCCGTCGCCGTCGTCGTGGTAGCACACCCTGATCTCGTCCAGGGGAAGCTGTTCCTTCAACCGCGCGTTGATCAGCTCCACCGCCTCCCTGGTCTGCCTCCCCCGGGCGACGTCGGGCTGGTTCGTGACGACGATCAGGAGAAACCCGTCGGCGCGGAGCTCCGCGAGTGCCTCCCGCGCACCCGGGGTGATTTCAAGCTCGGCAACCGAGGACGGGGGAACGGGCCTGCCGGCGCGCAGGAGCGCGCGGTTGAGCACACCGTCCCTGTCGAGAAAGACGGCCCGGCGGGTCATTTTACCGTGGATTCCCACTTTGTCTGGCGCGCCTTCAGCCGGGGGTGGGAGACGAGCAGGTGCCAGAGCACCACCTGGAAGGATTCCGTGTGCGGGGTCACGGTGTCGGGATTGACGGTGGGCACCACCACGCACGCGGCCGCCGCC
>JBEKVA010000089.1:0-12421 GCA_049514475.1 Spirochaetia bacterium | reverse complement strand
TACGGCGGCGCGCAAAACGCCACGATCTCCGCCACCGCCACCATGAAGTTCTGCTCGAAGGTGTACCCCGAGATCTTGCGCGGCTTGAAGGAGTGATCGCCGTCTCCCAGGTAGACGATGCGGATGGCGCGCGACAATGTGTAGCCGGCGATCTCCTCCCTGCTGCCCAGCGTGTCGCGCTCTCCCTGCAGGATCAGCGTAGGTGTCTTCAGCTCTTTCATGTGCGTCACGCGCAGGGACAGGGGCTGGCCTGCCGGATGGAACGGGTAGCCCAGGCAGACCAGTCCCTTCACCCCGGCGCGGTCGGCAATCATGCTCGCAATCCGTCCGCCCAGGGACTTGCCTCCGATGACCAGGCCCGCCGGGGAGCCAAGCTGCTCCACGACGCTCAACCAGGCTTCCTCCAGCACGGAGGGAGAATCCGGCCGCCCGCGTTTTCCCCCCGTTCTCATCGCTTGCATGTAAGGAAAGTCGAAGCGGGCTACTCGGAGGCCCTGCGCGGCAAGTGCGCGGGCCGTCTGTTCCATGAAGGGAGAGTCCTTTCCCGCACCGGCGCCGTGGGCCAGCGCAATGGTGCCCGCCGCCGTGCCCCCGCGCGGCTCATCGATCAGCAGTGGTATTTCGCGGTACATTGAAAAAAGTATGAGCATGGAGGAGTACCGGGGCAAGCGCAATTTTCGCGTGACCCCGGAGCCGCAGCCGGGGAAGAAGGCCGATGCGGGGAGCACCGTCGACAACGCGTTCGTGGTCCATCGCCACGAGGCACGAAGCCTCCACTACGACCTGCGCATCCAGGCCAATGGAGTGCTCGTCTGCTGGGCGGTGCCGAAAGGATTCTCCTACGCCCCGGCCGACAAGAGGCTTGCGGTGCGCACCGAGGATCATCCCCTGGGATACAGGACCTTCGAGGGACCCATCCCGAAAGGCCAGTACGGCGCCGGCACGATGCGCATCTGGGACGCAGGTGAATACCAGGTGAGGAAGTCCCCCAGCATTGCCGCGGCAATCGAGAAGGGCGAGCTGAAGCTGGAGCTGAAAGGCCATCGGCTGCGCGGCGAGTGGCACATGGTGCGCACGAAGGACGGGGACGGAAAGAACTGGCTCCTCTTCAAGGCGAAAGACCGCTTCGCGGGTTCAGGCAGCGACCTCTTTGGCGCCGCCGACATGAGGCGCGCGCAGCGCAAGCCTGCCCCGCGGAGCATCGCCAGGATGGAAGCAGGGGAAGGCGGCGCCGCCTTCGATGACCCGGCGTGGTTCTTCGAGCCGCTGTTCGTCGGCCGGCGCGTGCTCGCCTTTGTGGATGAGACGCGCGTCACGCTGCGCTCGAAAGACGGGGACCTTGCACCACGGCTGTCCCGCATCGCGGCAGCCCTTTCAGCGGTGCGGGCCCGCACGGCGATATTCGACGGGATCGTGGTGGCACTCGATGCAAGGGGAAACCCCTCAAAGGAGGCACTCGAGGGTGCGCTGGCTCAGGAAGGGAAGGGGGCGGCGCTGTACCTGTTCGACGCGATGTACGCCGAGGAGTGGGACCTCAGGCGCCTTCCACTGAAAGAGAGGAAGATCGTCCTGCGCTCCCTGCTCCCCCAGGAGACGCCGCTTCTCATGGTGGACCCTGTTGCCGAGCGGGGAACGGCCTTCGCGCAGGCCGCGGCTGAGTCTGGGATGCCCGGCATCATCGCCAAGCGGGCCGACAGCATTTACAAGGCAGGCGCTTCCCCGGACTGGCGGGTGATCCGCGTGGCGAAGCGCCCGGCGGCCGGGGCGCACGGAAAGGCGCAGCCATCGGCGCCCCTGGTTCCCATCACCCACCCGAACAAGGTCTACTGGCCCGAGCAGGGCTACACCAAGGCGGATCTCGTGCGCTACTACGACCGCATCGCCCTGTGGCTCCTTCCCTACCTGGAGGATCGCCCCCTGCACCTCTACCGATGGCCCGACGGGATCCGTGGAAAGTCCTTCTACCAGAAGCAGCTTCCGCCGGAGCTCCTGGACCAATGTGAGACGGTCGATGTGGCCGAGCCTGGCGAGGAGCCCACGCTGTACGCCGTGTGCAACGATAGAAAGGCGCTGCTGACCCTCGTCAACGCGGGGACCATCGACTTCCACCCCTGGCTTTCCCGCAAGGGCAGCCTGGATTCCCCCGACTGGGCAATACTCGACCTTGACCCGAAAGATGCGCCGTTCTCCTCCGTGATAAAGATCGCGCGCGTCATCGGCACGCTGCTGCGGGGCCTGGGCATCGAGGCGTGGCTGAAGACCTCGGGCTCCAGCGGCCTGCACGTGTGCATTCCCCTGAAGGGCGGCTACTCCTACAATCAGAGCAGGATGTTCTGCGAGGCTATCGCGCGGCTGGTGGTGCGCGACCATGGCGATCTTGCCACCGTGGAGCGGGTGGTGAGCCAGCGGGGCGGCAGGGTCTACATCGACTTCCTGCAGAACCGCAGGGAGCAGACCGTGGTCCCCCCCTATGTCGTGCGCCCGGTGGAGGCGGCGTCCGTGTCCATGCCCCTTGCCTGGGACGAGCTGGAGGGGGAGCTGCGCGTGGAGGACTTCACGATTGCAAACGCGCCGGCGCGCATCGATCGTAATGGAGATCTCTTCCGCACCGCGCGGGACAGTCCGCAGGACCTGGGCGTCGCTATCGAGGCGCTCGAAAAACAGCTTCGGAAGTAAGGGGGGGCGATTGCAGGCAATCGACCGGACACTGCGGCTGTCGGCAACGGACATCGCCAACCACCTCGCCTGCGCTCACCTGACGCAGCTCGACAGGGGAGCGGCGGAAGGCAGGATTGCGGCTCCCCAGTGGAGAGACCCCAGCCTCGAGCTGCTGCGCGAGCGGGGCTTCCGGCACGAGCGTGCGTACGTGGCGCACCTGAAGGCGAGCGGTGTCGACGTGGTCGAGCTGGCCGCGGAAGACGGCGCCGCCCCGGCCGCGCCCGCCGCAGACCGCGTTCTCGCCGCCATGCGCGCGGGGGCAGGGGCAATCGTGCAGGCGCCGCTGGGCAGCGGCCGCTGGGTGGGCCGCGCCGACCTTCTCCTGCGCGTGGAGTGCGCAAGCGCCCTAGGCGACTGGTCCTACGAGGTGGTGGACACCAAGCTCGCGCAGGAGACGCGCGCCGGTACGGTTCTGCAGCTCTGCCTGTACACCGACCTCCTTGCCGAGCTTCAGGGACGTGTCCCCGAGCTGATGCATGTCGTCACCCCGCGCGCCGGCTTTCCGAGAGAAAGCTTCCGGTTCAACGACTACAGCGCGTACTATCGCCTGGTCCGTCGGCGTCTCGAGGTGACCGTGGATGCTCCCCCGTCGGAGGACACCTACCCCTCCCCGGTGGAGCACTGCGACATCTGCCGCTGGTGGAAGGAATGCGACCTGCGCCGGCACGCCGATGATCACCTGTGCCTCGTTGCCGGTCTTCGCCCGCTGCACATCGTGGAGCTGCAGCGCCAGGGAATAAACACGCTGGAGCAGTACGCGCGGGAGCCGGCTCCCGTGCGGCAGAAGCCTTCGCGTGGCAGCGAGGAGGCATTCACCAGGGCCCACGGGCAGGCCATTATCCAGTTGAAGGGACGGGAGCAGGGAAATATCCTGCACGAGGCCCTCCCCCTGGAGGATGCCCGCGGCCTTGCCATCCTTCCGGCGCCTGGCCCCGGCGACATGTACTTCGACATCGAGTCAGACCCCTTTGCCGGCGATGACGGCCTGGAGTACCTGCTGGGGTATGCCGCCGTGGAGGAGCTTCCTGGCCTTATACTCTACACTCCACTCTGGGCGTTGAACCCGGCTGACGAGAAGAAGGCCTTGCAGGCACTCATCGACACGATCATGGCGCGCTGGCAGAGACACCCCGGCATGCACGTCTATCACTTCTCCCCGTACGAGCCCGGCGCCGTGAAGCGCCTGGTCGGTCGGCACGGAACGCGGGAGGAGGAGCTGGACCGGCTCCTGCGCGCCGAGCGGTTCGTCGACCTGTTCGCCGCCACCCGCCAGGGGCTGCGCGTCAGCGTGGAAAGCTACTCGCTGAAAGCCCTGGAGGCGTGCTTCGGCTTTCAGAGGCAGGTCGATCTTCGGCTGGCGGGCACGGCGCTGCGAAGGATCGCGCGCGCCCTGGAGCTGACACCTCAGACCGCGGCAGAGGAGATAACCGGTGCAGAGCGCACGGCGGTAGAGGGTTACAATCGGGACGATTGCCTCTCCACGGCAGCGCTTCACGCGTGGCTGGAGGAGCGCCGGCGGGAGCAGGAAGAGCAGGGCCTGAAGATCTCGAGGCCCGAGGCGAAGTCAGGGGATGCCAGTGACGCGGTGGAGGAGACCTCCGCCAAAGTGAAGGCTGCCTTCGACCTGCTGACCGCGGGCCTTCCTGAGGACCGCGGGAAATGGGGAGCAGAGGAGCGGGCGCGATGGCTGCTCGCGCACCAGCTTGAGTACTTCAGGCGCGAGGACAAGTGCGCGTGGTGGGAGTATTTCAGGATCCAGGGGCTGGATCACGAGGACCTCATGGAGGAGCGGAAGGCCGTCTCCGGCATGGGCTTCCTCGGCGTCGTGGGCGGCAGCGCAAAAAGCCCCATCCATCGCTACGGATTTCCGCAACAAGAGGCTGCGATAGATTCCGGGGATGAGCTTTTCGAGATTGGCGGCGGCTCCGTGGGAAAGCTCAGCGCGCTGGACCTCGTTCACGGCACCCTGGATATGAGAAAGACGGCGCGGACTGCCGCAATGCACCCGTATGCTGTCATGGTGAACGAGCGGGTCTCCCCGCGGCCTGTCGACGGCGCGCTCCTGGCATTCGCCCAGTCGGCCGCGCGCGAAGGCATGAACGGGACGGGGCAGTTTCGCGCCGCGCGGGACCTGCTCCTCCAGTTGCCGCCGAGGCTGCGCGGCTCTCGCACCGGCTCCCGCCGCGCGGCCCCCCTGCGCCTGCACGGTGAGGACGTCGTCACCGCCGCGGTGCGGCTGGCGCGGGACCTCGACCATGGGGTTCTCCCCATACAAGGACCGCCCGGCACGGGCAAGACATACACGGGGGCACGGATGATCCTGGCCCTCCTGCGCGAGGGGAAGCGGGTCGGAGTGACTGCCGTCAGTCACAAGGTCATCGGTCACCTGCTTGCGAACGTCGTTCGCGCCGCGCGGGAGGCGGGAGTTGCGCTGAGCGCGGTCCACAAGGTCAGCACGTTGTCCACCACGCCGACAGAGGGAATCGAAGAGGTGGACGACACGGTTGTGGCCCGCGCCCGCATCGGCCAGGGAAGAGTGGTCGGCGGGACCTGCTGGTTCTGGGCCAGGGAAGATAACGTCGAATCGCTGGACTACCTGTTCATCGACGAGGCAGGCCAGATGTCCCTTGCCTTCGCGCTGGCAGCGGGCCGCTCAGCGCGCAACCTCGTGCTCCTCGGGGACCCGCAGCAGCTGGAGCAGCCGCAGCGGGGCGTTCACCCCGAGGGGGCCGAGGTGGCGGCCCTGGTGCACGCGCTGCGGGGGCACAAGACTCTTGCAGACGAGTCGGGTCTCTTCCTTGATGAGAGCTGGCGCCTGCACCCGGACATCTGCGCTTTCACCTCCGAGCTTTTCTACGAGGGAAGGCTGCGCTCGCGCGCCGGGCTTGAAAAGCAGGCGGTTGGCGGCGGCACACCCTTTGCGGGGAGCGGCCTCTTCTACCTCCCCGTGGAGCACGAGGGGTGCCAGAACAGCTCCCGTGAAGAGGTGGAAGCGGTGGCCGGGATCGCGGAGAGCCTTCTCTCGGAAGGGGTGACGTGGACGGATTCGCACGGCACGACGCACGCGCTGAAGCCCGAGCACATCCTGATCGTGGCCCCTTACAACGCGCAGGTGGCAGCGCTCAGCGAGCGGCTGCCCGAGGTGCGGGTGGGGACGGTGGACAGGTTCCAGGGCCAGGAGGCGCCCGTCGTCATCTACTCCATGACAAGCTCTTCGGCGGCAGATGCTCCCCGCGGCATGAGCTTCCTCTACAACCCCAACCGGCTGAACGTGGCAACCAGCCGCGCGCAGTGCGCGTGCATCCTCGTTGCCACCCGCAGGCTGCTGGAGCCGGAGTGCGGCACCCCCGGGCAGATGCTGTGGGCCAACGGGCTGTGTCGTTACCGTGAGTTGGCGAAAGAGATCGTATTGTAGCGGAAGCGCGCCGCGGCCCCCTGCCGCGCCCCTCAGCAGCAGCCCGGCTCGTCGTCCCGCGAGGCCTGCCTGAGCAGCGTGATGTGAGACTCCCGCGGCGATGAGCGCAGGCATGCCGCCCTGTGCACCACGGCCTGCCCCGTGCGGCCCAGCCGCTCCAGAACGGTGGCCAGGTTGCAGTGCGGGTCGGGGTAATTCGGCTCCAAGGCAAGGGCCATCTCGTAGGCGCGCACGCCGTCCTCCAGCTTTCGCAGGGCCACCAGGGCATTGCCCAGGTTGTTCCACGCTTCGGCGAAGTCGTTGACCAGGTGTATGGCCTGGAGGTAACGCTCTGCCGCTTCTCCCTCCCGGCCCAGCTCGTAGAGAACGTTTCCCAGGTTGAAGTAGGTTTCAGCATCAGGCGATGCATCCAGCGCCCGCCCGTACCCCTCGGCCGCGGCTTCCAGGTCACCCTGCTCCTCCGCCACCTCGGCCGCGGCAAGCCAGTCGCCGGCGGAATGCTGTGTTCCCGCCGGGAACAGGGAGACGCGCCGGGAGGCGCCGCGGCCGTGGAAGTCCATCAGCCTCTGGCCGCTGGGCTCTGCCAGCCCGCCGTCGGGCAGCCGCACGCGCAGCCCGCGCGCGTATGTTTCCAGCCGGCCGATGATCCGTTCCCCGTCAGGGAGCCACTGCGCGATTTCTGAAAGGTTCCTCTGGAGCTGGGAGGCGGGCACTCCGGATGACGTGAGGCGATAGAGGTTGCGCGCCAGGACGATGTCCTTGAACTCGAACCATGCAAGGCGATTGTTCTGCCGCGCCGGCTGCAGGAGGCCCGTGCGGATCCAGCCGCGCACCATGGAGAGGGGAGCCTCGGCAATGCGGCTCACCTGGGCCACCGTGTACAGTCGGGAAAGGTCTTCCAGTTCTTCTTGCGCGCCGAGGAGCCGCAGGAAATCCGACTCGGCAATGAGCCGGATCCCGAAGCCCTTGCTCTTCAGCTCGCGGAACAGCTCCAGGCTGCGGGAGATTTTCCCGTCGGCGGTGAGCTGGCCGCTCGACTCCCCCACCAGGAGCATCGTCGTGGTGAAGCCCGGCTCGCGCACGTGCGTGCCCCCGGCCGCGCGCAGGCGCTCCACGACCTCCGCGCGGCTCATGGAGAGCAGGCGTCCTGTGATGGCTACTTCGGCTCCCTGCAAGGACAATTCGTCGGACATAGGCCCCTATGCTTCGATGAGTGCTTCGAATACCGGCGCCCGCAGCAGCCCCGCCGCGGTCAGCTCGGAATAGCTTACCGTGCAATAGAGCCCGGGCTCAACCCATGCGCCGCTCTCGGGGCAGGCCACCAGCGGGTGCGTGCGCGGGTGCGCGCGCAGGAGCGCATTCAGCTTTGCGCGCATCTCCGCGGTGAACCCGCTGCCCACCCTCCCCACGTAGCGAAGCGGGCCTCCTTCTTCACCGGGCAGGCCGCTGGAGGCAACCAGGAGGCACACGAAGTCACCGCCTTCTTTCTCAATGAACCCGATGATGGCAGCCTGGATTCCCATCCTTCGTTTGACCTTGACCCAGGCGCCATTGCGCTTTCCCGCCGCGTAGGTGCTGGAGAGGCGTTTCGCCACCACCCCCTCCATCCCCTGGGCGCAGACCTTTTCGTAGAGCGACTTTCCGCCCCCGACAACGCCGTCGGAAAGCACGAGATGCGGACAGTCCGCGCCGTCGAGGAGCTTCACCAGTATCCCGCGGCGTTCCTCGAAGGGCAGGTCCATGCGCGGCCGCCAGTTCTCGAAGAGGACGTCAAAGGCGACGAACGCAATGGTGTCAGATCCGTTCTGTGTGTAGCCCGCCACGCGCTCGAAACTGGGTTTGCCGTCGTGGAAGACCACCAGCTCGCCGTCCAGTGCAAGGCCCGGTGGGAGAGATGCAAGGGCGGAGAGCGCCGGATAGCGCGGCATGAGATCGATGCCTTTCCGGCTCATCAGGCGCGCGGCGCCCTTTTCCACCATGGCCGCCGCGCGGAAACCGTCCCACTTGATCTCGAAGAAATGGGATGCCGAGTCGAACGGCTGGCCCATCACGGCCAGCATGGGCGGGATGAAGTGCGGGAGCGCCTCAGACAACCTTTTTCTTCTTCGGGGCCGAGCGGGACGGCTTGGCGCTGGGCGCCTGCTTCAGCTCCTTCTTGGAGGCATCCGCCCCGTTGCCCGCGGCGCCTGCTGCCGCGCCCGCGGATCCCCGGCCGGCCGCCTGCGCTTCCTCGACGCTGCGCTTCAGGGCCTCCATCAGGTTGATGATCTTCGGCTCCTCGGGGTCCCTGACCTGCACGACCTCCTTGCCCTCGATCTTCATCTGGATCAGCCTGGTGAGCTTCTCCTTGTAGACGTCGTGGTAGCGGGAGAAGTCGAAGTCCTTGAGGATGGACGCCTTGATGAGCGTTTCGGCCAGGGACTTCTCGGCGTCCGTCGCCTCCGTCTCAGTGATTTCGTCCTTGAAAGCGGAAGCGGCCTTCACCTCGTCCTTGCGATTGAGCACCGTCATGGCCAGGACACCGTCGATCGGCCTGACCATCACAACCTGCTCCTTCTGCGCAATGACCACCTCGGCAATGGCACACAGCCCGTTGGACTCCATGCCCTTCATGAGCAGATTGTATGGCTTCTGCCCCACGGGGCCGTCGGGCGTCAGGAAATAGGTGCGCCCGCCGAGGTAAATTGAGCTGAGGGCATCGGGGGCGATGAACCCGTCGATGCGGATGGACTTGTCGCTCTCGGTGCGCAGCTTGTCGATTTCTTCCTCGTCGATGATGACGTACTGTCCCTTGTCGTACTCGTAACCCTTGACGATCTCTTCGCTGCTGACCTCCCCCACCTCGGGGGCGAACTTCTTGTACTGGATGCGGGTGTGGGTCTTCGCGTGAAGCTGGTGAAGGGTGATGTCGTTGCCGCTCGCCGTGGCCGTGTATGCCTTGACGGGAACCGAGACCAGGCTGAGCTTCAGGAAACCTTTCCAGGACGCATGCGCTGCCATCCGTACCCCCTCGGCGTGCTCCCACTCCCGTTGTGAAAGCTACAAACGGCCGGAGCGGGAGTCAAATGCCGGCTCCGCCTATTCCTCCGCCGGCCCCGGGGGTGCACTCGCCAGGTCCCCCACCTTCACCTTCCCCGCGTCGAACTTCCCGGCAGCCTTCGTCATTTCCTCCAGCGCCGCATCCGCATTCATCGTGGCACCGCGTCGGAAACGAAGCGGGTTGAGGCGGGCCACGACGAAAGCCTTCAGGTACGGGCTCGTGAATCCCCGTTCCTTGAGGGCAGCCACTGCCGTCGCCACCAGGTCATCCAGCGCCAGTAGCTTGTCCGCCCTCTCGGATCGAACCTGGAGCGCCTCGGGCAGGGGCTTGTCGAGGAACTCCTCCACGCGCCGCAGCACCGGGTGATAGGCGCCCCCGCTGAGACGCCCGCGTTTCTCGTAGGCCATGCCGAGTGTGAGATAGTCGGGCTCCTCGAACTCAAGCGCGCAATCCTTCTCCGGCCGTGGGTCGAGCTCGGCTAAAGAGCGCGCCATGCGGATCACCTCCAGGGCTTTCTCACGCAGGTTGTGCCCCTTCTCCGTGTTCATGGCGAGGATCTGGTATGCCACGGCAAGCTCGGGAACGATCACCGCAAGGACGGAGCGGGCGCCGAGCTGGCGCATCGCGGCAAGACGGTGGTGACCGTTGGGCGTCCAGTACATCCCCTCCGCCGTGCGCACCGCGATGATCGGGTCGAGGAACCTCCCCATGCGTCCAATGACGCTGCCCAGCCGCTCGACGTGAGTCTTCGACAGATCGCGCTGGAAGGGCGTCGGCTCCACGCGGTCGATGGGCAGGCTGGCGACGATGTGCCAATGCCCGCCGGCCGGGTCGCGGTAGCTCCCGACCACCCCGCCGCCGTCCTCCCTGATTGTCTGCCCCAGGGACTCGATCTCTGCCGGCGGCATTTCGCTGGTCACCTCGGCCGCGGTCAATCCCTGGACGGAGAGTGCGCCTTTTTTCTTGCGCGGCTTGGCGGTCTTCTTCGCGGGCTTTTTCTCAGCCATGACGAGCCCCCCTTTCGGGAGGCAGTTTATCATTCGGGCGATGCCGCCGTCATCTCCACGCGCACGGCGCCCAGTTGGGTCCATGTCGACTCACGCCGACCTGGCCAGGTACTCCCCGTAACCGCCCTCGTAGATGCGGAGAGAGCCGTGGTCGATCTCGAAGACGCGGTTGGAGAGATGGCGCAGGAACCAGCGGTCGTGACTGACGAGCATGAGCGTGCCCTCGAACTCACGCAGCGCCTCCAGCAGGATTTCGCGGCTGGCGATATCCAGGTGATTTGTCGGCTCATCCAGCACCAGGAAGTTGACGGGCAGGGCGAGGATGCAGGCAAGCATGACCCGGCTTTTCTCTCCGCCGGAGAGCACCGCAACACGCTTCTCCACGTCATCTCCCGAGAATTGAAACGCGCCGAGGACGTTCTTGATGGTGCCCTCACTTGCCCTTGGCAGGCGCTCGGCAACCTCCTGGAAGATCGTGCGGCTGGGCACGAGGATGTCAGTGGAGTACTGGCTGAAATAGCCGGTCTTCACCCCAGCGCCAAGGGCGCAGCTGCCGTCGGAGGCCTCCGCCTGTTCGGTGATGATCTTCAGGAGCGTGGACTTGCCGGCGCCATTGACGCCGGTCACCGCGATCTTGTCGAGCCGCTTCACCACCCCGGTGAGCCCGTGAAACACGGGGAGCTGGGAACCGCCAGGCAGGGGCCAGCTCTTGGACAGGTTCTCCATGCGCACTACGATGTCACCGCTGCGGTCCACGCGGGTGAAGCGCACCTTCATCTCCTTGGGGTCCGGCGGGATGACGATGCGCTCGATCTTCTCGATGGTCTTCACGCGTGACTGCACCTGGGCCGCGTGGGAGGCTCGCGCGCCGAAGCGGGCAATGAACTCCTCTTCCTTGGCGAGCATGGCGGCCTGGCGCTTCTGGGAGGCGATCAGCTGCTCGCGCCGCACGGCCCGCTCTCTCACGTAGAAGTCGTAATCACCGGCGTAGGTGGTGATGGCACCCGATGCCACCTCCACGGTGCGGGTGCAAATGCGCGTCATGAACTCCCGGTCGTGGCTGGTCATGAGCAGGTCTCCCTTGAACGATGAGAGCCACTGCTCCAGCCACACGATGGATTCCAGGTCGAGGTGATTTGTCGGCTCGTCCATGAGGAGCACGTCGGGATCCAGGAGGAGGATCCGCGCCAGGGCGATCCTCATCTTCCATCCGCCGGAGAAGCTTTCCACCGGCAGGGAAAAGCGGTCCGGGCTGATGCCAAGGCCGCCGAGGATTGCCTGCGCCCTGCTTTCCAGCTCGTAGCCGTTTCCGCGCTGGAACTCCATCTGCAGCTCGCCGTAGCGATTCATCTGCGACTCCGTGAGTCCCGGGCCGTCGACATCCGACATCCTGTGCTCGAGGGCCGCCATTTCCTGGCCAAGCTCGTACAGGCGTCCTGCTCCCGCGATCACCTCATCCAGCGCGCTGCGGCCCGACATCTCTCCCACCTCCTGGGAGAAGTAGCCGATCACGGTGCCGGGGTCCGTGGAGACGGTGCCCTCATCGGGCTTCTCCAGCCCGCAGATGACCCTGAAGAGCGTGGTCTTCCCCGCGCCGTTGGGTCCCACGAGACCCACCTTGTCTCCCGGGCGCAAGAGAAAGTCCCCGTTGTTGAATATGACGCGATCGCCATACGCGACGCGGATGTTTGAAATGTTTACCATAAATATGTTCCGGAAAGCGGCACTGTACTGTATTTAGGTGGCAGGGTCAAAGCGTCCTTCCCGAATAATGGCAGGACCTGCAGCACCGGCGACACCCTGAATGCCTGCCTGCCGGAATAGAGCACACAGCCGCGGTCGATGAGCCGCTTTTCACATGCACGATCCAGCGGAATGAAATCTCTTGTCTGGGGGCAATGCCCGCCGCATACGCGTACCCCTATGCGCTCCTCGCCTCCTACTGCCAGCAGGTCGATCCGCCGCACCCTGCCGGTCTTCCACCAGAAATACCGATATGCCGGGCAGCGTCTGGAGAGGTGAGCCATGACAATCTCCAGCCAGAGTCCGGGAAACAAGTTCGACACGTACAGCATTGGCCGCCTGCCCCCGCCATAGAAAGGGAGCAGGCGCACCAAGCCATCACGTTCCAGCGCGTGCAGCCAGGCAACCACAGTAGGTCGGGACACTCCCACCTGGCGCGCAATTGCCGCCGTGTTCAGGGGCCGGGAGTTCCACAAAGCAAAATGGGCGATTGTGTCC
>JBEKVA010000088.1:0-12606 GCA_049514475.1 Spirochaetia bacterium | reverse complement strand
CCGGACCCCCGCGCCCATCCCACCCGCGATTTCTCTCATGCAGTCCGAAATTCACGCCGAAAATCGGACTGAGGGAAAGAATCAGGGGGGAGCCGCCAGCGGGCCATGGCTACCCTCACTCCTTGTTTCGACAGACTGAAGTTTAAACCTGAGGGCTTTTTTCGGATTTTTTTTGCGGGGATCATCCGAGCGGCGAAAGGGAGCGAAATGGCCGCTTTATTGACAACGGCCCAGCGCTGAGAATATAACTTTCTATCCTGCTCAAAGTCTCAACAAGGAGGAAATCATGAAACGGCAAATGCCACGGAGTACCGTGGCGGCACGTGCGGTCCTGGCTGTGCTCCTGCTCGTGGCGGGCGCGTTCGCAGGCTTCGCCGCCGACAAGGCGCCTGTCCTCATCGGCCTGCAGGGCCCCATCACCGGCGACTGGGCCTACGAGGGCCAGATGGCCAAGCAGTCCTGCGAGATTGCCGCTGACCTGATCAATGCGAAGGGCGGAATCCTCGGCGGGAGGAAGATCCAGATCGTGGTGGAAGACGACGCGGGCAAGCCCCAGACGGGAGCCCTGGCGGCCACGAAGATCAGCGGGCACAAGGGCGTCGTGGGCTCCGTGTCCACGTATGGCTCCTCCATCTGCGAGCCGGCCTCCAACATCTACGAGAAGGCAAAGATGGTGAACATTGCCTACGGCTCCACCGCCGTGCGGCTCACCGAGAAAGGCCTGAAGTATTTTTTCCGCACGTGCGGAAGGGACGATGACCAGGGCCGTTTCTTCGCCAATTTCGTGCCCCAGAAGTTCAACGCGAAATCGATCGCGATCATGCACGACAACACGGCATTCGGAAAAGGCCTGGCGGAGAACGCGCGCGACGCGCTGAAGCCGCTCGTCGATGCCGGCAAGGTGCAGATCGTGTACTACGATGCCATCACCCCGGGGGAGAAGGACTTCCATGTTCCCCTCACCAAGATGCGCGAGGCGAAGCCTGACCTGTGGTACTACACCGGCTACTATGCCGAGGCGGCGCTGCTGGTCACCCAGGCCCGCGAGATCGGGATCACCTGCCCGTTCGTGGGCGGGAACGCGGCCATCAACGACGAGTTCGTGAAGATTGCCGGTCTGGACGTTGCGAAGGGCTGCTACATGACCAACGAGCCCCTGCCGGCCGACCTGCAGACGAAAGAAGCCGCCGATTTCCTGGCCGCCTACAAGGCCAAGTACGGCGAGATCCCCTCCAGCCCGTGGCCCGTCTACGCGGCAGACGCGGTGAACATCATTGCCTACGCGGTGAACGCCACCGGCTCTTCCAGCGGCACGGTCCTGGCCGACTACCTGCGAAACAAGGTGAACGGGGTGCCGGGCATCACCGGCAAGATCGGCTTCACCGACAAGGGTGACCGCGAGGGTGTGCCCATGTACCTCTACGTCGTGGCTGACGACGGGAAGATCGTCATCTCCAAGTAGCCTGAGTCGATGCGGGTATTCCTCGAGCAGCTGATCAACGGCCTCACCATCGGGAGCTTCTACGGCCTGATCGCGCTGGGCTATTCGATGGTGTATGGAGTGCTGAAGCTGATCAACTTCGCCCACGGGGACTTCTTCACCCTGGGCTCGTACCTCGGCTATACCCTGCTCGTGCTCGGCACGGCATTCGTGACGACCCACCTGGGCCTGTGGGGCGGTCTGGCGATCGTGATGATCGCCGCCGCCCTCTGTCTTGCCCTGGTGGGCGTCATTGTCGAGCGCGTCGCCTATCGGCCCATCTACCCGGCCGGCCGCCTGCCGGCGGTGGTGTCCGCGCTCGGCGCCTCCATCATTCTGCAGAACCTGATCATGATCGTCTGGGGGCCGCGCTACCAGGCGTATCCCGCCAAGCTCATCCCCAACATGCACATCGTGGTCGGCGGGCTGAGCCTCACCGTCCTGCAGCTTCTCATACTCGGCATTTCCTTCCTCCTCATGGTGGTGCTCTTCTTCGTGATCCAGAAGACCACCTGGGGGGCAGCCGTGCGTGCCACCGCCCTTGACCGCGACACGGCGGCCCTGATGGGCATCAATTTCAACAGGGTCATCACCTTCATCTTCACCCTGGGGCCGGCCCTCGGCGCGCTCACCGGCGTCATGGTGGGCATGTACTACCGGCAGATCAGCTTCACCATGGGCTGGAACTACGGCCTGAAGGCGTTCACCGCCACGATCCTCGGCGGCATCGGGAACCTTCCCGGCGCGATGTTCGGCGGCCTGATCCTCGGGGTGCTGGAGATGCTCGGCAGCGCCTACATCTCCACCGCGTGGAAGGACGTCTTCGTCTTCCTCATCCTGATCCTCGTCCTGATCTTCAGGCCCAACGGGCTGTTCGGCGAAAAGATCGCGGAGAAGGTCTGAGGATGACCCTCAAGCTCCCTCCGCTCCTGCGCAGGGCGGTGCTGCCGCTGGTGCTGGTGATCTTCGCCCTGTACCCGTTCACCGTCTCAAGCTATTTCATCGACGTGGGCTTCTACTTCGGCATCTACGTCCTGCTGGGGCTGAGCCTCAACATCGTGCTGGGCGAGGTGGGGCTGTACGACCTGGGGCATGCCGGCTTTTACGCCATCGGCGCCTACACCACCGCCATCCTCAGCACCCGCTTCGGCATCCCCGTGCTGATCCTCCTGCCGGTGAGCGCCGTCACCGCCGGGCTGTTCGCCTACCTGGTGACCTCCCCGATCATCCACCTGCGCGGGGACTACCTGTGCATCGTGACCATCGGCATGGGGGAGATCGTGCGCCTGGCGCTGATCAACAATCCCCTCGACCTCACCGGCGGGCCCAACGGGGTGAGCGGCATCGCCTCTCCCTCCCTCGGCTTCCTGACCATCGACAGCCCTGCCGGCTATTACCTGCTGGTCTGGATCATCGTGGGCCTGGCCATCATCGGGCTGCGCCGGCTGCAGCGCTCCCGCATCGGGCGGGCGTGGAACTGCATCCGCGAGGACGAGGTTGCCGCCCAGGCGACGGGCATCAACGTGCGCTCCTACAAGCTCCTGGCCTTCGTGCTGGGCGCGGCGCTGGCCGGCGTCGCGGGAAACCTCTATGCCACCAAGCTCATGGTCGTCTCGCCGGACAGCTTCAGCTTCTGGGAGTCGTGCCTCATGTTCTCCATCGTGCTGATCGGGGGCATGGGGTCGGTGCCCGGGGTGATCATCGGCGCGGCCGCGATCAGCCTCTTTCCCGAGATCTTCCGCGGCTTCGCCAACTACCGCATGGTGGTCTTCGGCGTGGCCATGATCGTGATGATGATGTTCCGCCCGGGCGGCTTGTGGCCGCGGCGGCGCGGCGGCACCGAGGCGTGGGACCTGGTGCGCAAGCTGGGGAGGCCGCGTGGATAACCCCCGGGATGTCGACGCGCCGGCCGCCGCGCCGACTACTGGCGGATTCGCGCGGAACGCGGAGACGCCCAAGAAGGACGGGGAGATCGTCCTGGAAACACGGGGCCTCACGAAGATCTTCGGCGGGCTCAACGCGGTGCTGGCCTTCGACCTGCGCGTGCACCGGGGGGAGATCTCCAGTCTCATCGGCCCCAACGGGGCCGGAAAAACCACGGTCTTCAACGTGGTCACGGGCATCTACCGTCCCGAGCGCGGACAGGTGTTCTTCGAGGGCCGGGACATGACGGGGCGCAAACCGCACAAGATCGTGCAGAGCGGGATTGCGAGGACGTTCCAGAACCTGCGCCTGTTCTCCAACATGACCTGCCTGGAGAACGTCATGGCGGGACGGCACTGCCGCACCAGGTCCGGGCTTGCAGCGGCTCTGTTCCGCCCGCGCTCCCAGCGCGAAGAGGAGACGCAGATCCGCGAATCCGCCGAGGCGAGGCTGCGCCAGGTGGGGCTGTGGGAGGTCCGCGACGAGCTGGCCCGCAACATCCCCTACGGCCGGCAGCGCATGCTGGAGATCGCCCGGGCGCTCGCCACGACGCCGCGCCTGCTGGTGCTCGACGAGCCTTCCAGCGGCCTGAACCCCCGCGAGACGGAAACGCTCATGGAGTTCATACGGGCGATCATCGCCGAGGAACACCTCACGGTGCTCCTCATCGAGCACGACATGAACGTCGTGATGGGGATCTCCGACTGGGTGACGGTGATGGACGGCGGAGAGAAAATCGCGGAGGGACTGCCTTCACGCATCTACCACGATCCGAAGGTCATCGAAGCCTACCTGGGCGGGAGCAGCTGATCATGACGCCGCTTCTGCAGGTGGACAACCTCCGCATCCGCTACGGTGCCGTTGAAGCCCTCAAGGGGGTGAGCCTGTCCCTCGAGGAAGGGGAAATCGTGACCGTCCTGGGGGCCAACGGCGCAGGCAAGAGCACCCTGCTGCGCGCCATCTCCGGTCTCCAGCCCGCCCACGGCGGGGGAGTGCGCCTGCAGGGAGCGGCGCTGCAGCGCGTGCCCGCCTACGAGATCGTGCAGCGCGGCATCTCCTACTCGCCTGAAGGCAGGCGCGTCTTCTCCACGCTGACCGTGGAGGAGAACCTCACCCTCGGCGCGTTCATCCGCCGGCGCATGAAGCGCGAGGTCGCCGATGCGCGCGAGCGCGTCTTCGGCCTGTTTCCCCTGCTGAAGGAGCGCCGGCGGCAGCTTGCCGGCACGCTCTCCGGCGGCGAGCAGCAGATGCTCGCCATCGGGCGCGCGCTCATGAGCACCCCGCGGGTGCTGCTGCTGGATGAGCCCTCCCTGGGCCTTGCACCGATCCTGGTGCACCTCATCTTCGACATCATCCAGGAGATCAACCACCAGGGTGTCGCCATCCTGCTGGTGGAGCAGAACGCCCACCAGGCGCTGGAGCTCGCCCACCGGGGCTACGTGCTGGAGGTCGGCACCATCGCGGTGGAGGGCCTCGCCTCTGCCCTCAAGTCCGACCCGCGCATCCAGGAGGCGTACCTCGGAGGATCCGCGCTGAAGGGGCGCTGAGCGCCGAGGTGCTGCTTCCCGCTTGTGGGCCCTACTTGCCCTGGAAGTTGAACTTCTGCCCTCCCACGGAAGCCTCATACATCAGCCCGCTCTGGTCCATGGTGAAAATGGCCACGCCGTCCTGGTACTTCGCATTCGCGGCGGCGCCCGATTTCAGCGCCACCGCTGACGCCTGTGCTGCCAGGGTGAAGTCACCGCTCTTGAAGTTGTCGACCGCCTTCTTGTTCTCCAATATGACGATCTCCGTGTAGGACTGCCCGCCGAACTGGAAGCCGATTGAAGCCTGGGTCATGTCGCAGTAGCCGACGAATGCCCCGTGCTCATACAGGATTCCCTGGCCGTATGCCCCGCCCAGCCCAACGCCGCCTTTTCCCACGGAGGGAAATACAGCGTATCCGTACGCTCCGCGGACCAGGGTCGCCAGTGAAGCATCCGTGCCCTGCGCCTTGGCAAATGCCGTGTCCGCATTTTCCTTCAGGGCCATCCTGTCTTCCGCTGACTTCGGCGCCGTCATGCACCCGGCAATCGCAAGCACGGCAATGACTGCAAGAAATCTCAGTTTCATGGAAACCTCCACTCAGGGAATGCATCCCCGCATTGAAAATGCATCCTTGCAGGAAAAAGGTATGTTCTGTGGGGCACATAGGGAAGGCTTCGCGCCTGTAAAAAGAAATCGACACCGCGCCTGTAGCCATCTCAATCAACGGGCACGTAAGTTTTATTCTTGTTGTACCCTTGGCGGCCTTTGCCGAGCTGGGAGAGGCGCTCGTGCTCTACGCGCGCGGCGTGGGAGCCTATGCCGCTATCACCCCGTGCGGGTCCAGGACGAACTTGGCCGCGGCACCCTTGTCGAAGTCCCGGTAGCCGCGCGGCGCGTCGGTCAGTCGGATCACCTGCACGTTCACCGCTTTCGCGATCTTGATCTTGTCATAGAGGATGGCCTGCATGAGGGCCCTGTTGTACTTCATGACGGGGCACTGTCCCGTGGTGACCCACTCTGATGAACTCGACGTCCCGTCCTGCCTCGATCACCTCGCCGGTGATCTCGTGCCCCAGCACAAGACCAGGCTGCGCGGTGGTGCGGCCGCGCACCATGTGCTGGTCGCTGCCGCAGATATTGGTGGAGACCACCTTCAGGATCACCCCGTGGTCGCAGCGGCGGCTGCCCAGCGCGAGCTTGGGAAAATCTATCGATTGGACCTCGACGCGCCCCGGCCCGAGGTACACGACGCCATGATTCGATGATGCCATGCTGACCCTCCTCCCTGGCGGCGCCAGACGCCGCCGCGAGGTGAAAGATAGTCAGGGGGGGTAGCATCGTCCAATTCCCCAGGGGCAGGCGCGGAAGTATCGGGGGGGGCGGGGGCGCCCCGTGGGGCGGAGGTGGGCGCGCACGGATTGCACCGCGATGAGGGTGCGTGATTCAATGCCGAAGGGGGAGAGTATGGCCGGCCAGAAGGACATGGATTACGTATATACCCTCATCGACAGGGTTTTTCGCCTGACCATCGGGGAGTCAGGGGATTTCAGCGGGGCGATGTACAATGGGGACTTCAGCATGAGCCTGGAGCAGGCGCAGGAGCAGAAGCATCGCTTCATCTGCGAACAGCTTGCCATCACGCGGGGCTCGAAGGTCCTCGACATGGGCTGCGGGTGGGGCCCGTTTTTGAAATACATCAAGGCCCAGGGCGCCGAAGGGACAGGCCTCACCCTGTCCCACGGGCAGGCGGAGGCGTGCGCGCGGTCGGGCCTGAAAGCGCTCATCATGGACTGCCGGGCAGTCACCCCGGAGACCATCGGCACATTCGATGCCGTGGCGAGCCTGGGCGCCTTCGAGCATTTCTGCTCTATAGAAGACTGGCAGGCGGGCGGGCAGGAAGAGATCTACAAGCGCTTTTTCCGAACGGTCTCGGGCCTGCTGCCCGTGGGCGGGAGGTTCTACCTGCAGACAATGGTCTTCGGCAGGAACATGATCGACTACCCGCAGATCGACATTCGCGCGGACAGAAACTCAACAGCATATCTCCTGGCGGTCATGCGTCGGCAATTTCCCGGCTCATGGCTGCCGTACGGCTTCGAGCAGATCGAGCGCACGGCGCGGCCCCGGTTTCGCACAGTCAACAAGAGCAGCGGGCGACTGGATTACATCGAGACCATCCACCAGTGGGGGATGCGCTACCGCAGCTTCAATCTGAAGAAGTACGCCGTCTACCTGTCCCTCGTGCCCCGCTGGCTGGCCAGCGCTGAGCTGCGCAGCCGTCTCTCCCGCGACCAAGTGCGGGCCAACAGGCAGCTCTTCGAGCGGGAGGTGCTCGACCACTACAGGATCGTGTTCGAGAAGATCTGAGCTGCCGTGGGGGCGGCGGGCTCCTGCGGGCCTCCGACTGGCCGCCCCCCCGCGGGCGGGCTCCCGCATCCCTACTTCGGGAGTTCCCGTTGAATGAAATAGTCTGCGTCATGCCTCTGCCGCAGCAGCGCCGGCCACATCTCGCGGTACGCGTCCCACAAGCCCCGGTAAGTCCGCGGCAGCCAGGGGGTGAGCAGGGTGTGCAGCCGGGACAGCGCATGAAAGGGAACATTCGGGTAGAGGTGGTGCTCCAGGTGGTTCTCCATGTGCATGTACAGGAAGGAGAGGACCGGGTTCACGTGGAGCGTGCGCGTGCTCAGACGGTGGTCCCATACGTTCTGCGCGAGCCCCGAGTGCTGGGTGACCACGAACAGCCACACCACCAGCCCGCCGTACAGTCGCGGTGTGGTGAACAGCAGGATGGGGAGCCAGCTTCTGAGCACGATGGCAAGGGCTATCACGGCGAGGTGCAGCAGGAGCACTGCGCGTGAAGCCCAGAACATGCGCGCGTACCTGTCCTTCGGCACGACGCGCCGGGCACCCCTGGACGGCACGCCGAGGGAGTGCTGGATGAGCACCCCGAAGGAGAGGACCGCGTAATGCAGGTAGAAATAGTCGAGAAGGAGGATCCCCATCCGCACCGGCCGGGGGGCGAGGATCTCGAGGTCTTTCTCCGTGTGGATGGTATACGCGTGATGGGTGAGGTGGCTCCAGCGCGCCGAAACCACGTCCTTGTATTCCATGGCGGCGCCGAGAAAGAACGCCGCGGCGTTCAGGCCCCGTGTCTTGAACGGGGTGCCGTGCATGCTCTCGTGCCAGCGGGCGTTTGCGCTGGAGAAAACAGTGCCGTAGATGAAAAAGGCGAGGATGCACCAGGGGGAGCCGAGGGTGACCAGCCAGCTGCTCAGCCAGCCGAGGCCCGCCAGCAGAAGAAGCCACAGGCCATAGCTCGCAAGCGCCCTGCCGTTGCTCCGCTTCATCAGCGCCGTGACCGCGGCACGCTCCACCGGTGGGGCATACCACTTCTCAGGAGCGAGGTCACTCATCACGAGCCTCCTGGGGGATCGGATTTTTCGATAGAGTAGGCCCGGGCGGCTGAGCCGTCAAGGAGACGGCGCGCATGCCCGGGCCTGAAACGATCCGCGGAATACCGCGGCGCGAATCCGCGGAATACCGCGGCGCAGGGAGGGCGAGTGCTATCGCGTCAGCCCTATGCTGATGTCGGTTCCGTCGCGGATGATGCCGAAGCTCACGGTCCGCTTCGCGACGTCATTCAGGGCCCTGTAGTAGTCGAGGACGTTCCTCACGGTCCTGCCGTTGACGTGCGTGATCACGTCCCCCGGCTGGAACCCCGCGATGGCAGCGGCGGTATCCTGGCCCGCCAGGTAGCCCACCGCCACGCCGGTGATGCCCTGGGGAATGTTCGCCTCCTGGCGCACCTGCTCGTCGATGTCGAGCACGGTCATTCCGGGCCAGAGGTTCTTGCCCTGCGCGACCTGGTCTTTGTCGTCGCGGACCCCGAGGGTGACGGGCACGTTCATCTTTTCCCCGTAGCGGATCACGGAGAAAGTGTAGGTCTTTCCCGCCGGCAGCCGGCCCACGGCCTGCGTCAGCTCGTCGGCATTCGCGATGGCGGTCGTGTCCACCCGTGTGACGTAGTCACCGGGGAGCAGTCCCGCCCTGTCCGCCGGGGAGCCCTTGAACAGGTCGAGCAGCAGCGCACCGGGCACGTCGTTGACCTTCAGGTCCTGGGCGAAGCCGCGGTACGGGGTGCCTTCCTGGATGTCGGCGATCTGCGCGCCCAGCCATCCGTAGGTCACCTTGCCCTTGGTGATGAAGTCCTGGATCGCCTGGCGGGCGTTGTTGATCGGGATGGCGAAGCCCAGCCCGATGTTGCCGCCCGTGGGGGCAGCAATCCAGGTGTTCATGCCGATGACCTGGCCCTGGATGTTGACGAGCGCGCCGCCCGAGTTGCCCTGGTTGATCGCGGCATCGGTCTGGATGTAGTCGGTGTAGGTGGCGACATCACCCTGGGGACCGTGCCGTCCGAGGGCGCTCACGATACCCATTGTCACCGTGGATTCGAACCCGAAGGGGTTGCCCACCGCGAGCACGAGATCACCCACCTGCAGGGCGTTGGAATCACCAAGCTCCGCCACGGGCAGGGCATCACGGGTGTTGAAGGATACCAGCGCGACGTCCTTGCGGGGATCGGTCCCGATAACGCGCGCCTTGAAGACCCTCTTGTCGCTCAGCCTGACGCTGATGTCGCTCGCGTCCTTCACCACGTGGTTGTTGGTGAGCACGTAGTAGCGGTCACCCGAGCGCTCCACGATGATCCCGGACCCCAGGCCCGACTGGCGGAATGTCCTCCTGCCGCCATTTCCGTTGCCGCCGTTCTGGTCGGGCGACTGCCCGAAGGGGAAGGGGAAATTAAAGGGGAGCTGGGGAACGTCCTGCGTGACGGTCTGTGTTACGTTGATCTCCACGACCACGGGGAGGACTTTCCGTGACACATCGCGGAAGGAGTACTGCATTGCCGCGAGCGTTCCCGCTGTTGCCGGCGACTCCGTCGCAGGGGACGTCGTGGCCGGTGCCGCCGCCAAGTCCTGGGCGGTGGGTGCATCGTTTCCCGCGCGTACCTGGGTGAATCCGAAGACCGGGGTGAACAGAAGCAGCGCTCCGCCGACAATTGCCACCGCTGCCGCCGCGGTGATGTATGGCCATTTACGATTCATTGATTCATACCTCCACGCAGGAATGTAGTAACGTGACTTTCTAAACCGGTTACGGGAGTGTTAAATGTTCTTAAACGGCGGCATGGGAGGGATCGCGACGCGCGGGGTCGCTTCGGCCGCGGAAGCCGCGCTCCGCGGGGCAGCTCCTCCGCGCCGCGGGGTTCAGGTGCCCCGTTTGCGCGGGATGGAGAGAGACACCCAGTCGACGGTCTTCAGCACTTTCGCAATGTACACGATCTGGCCTACATGGTAGGCGCAGTGGGTCAGGCTCCTGTTCAGCGCCTGCAGGACGGTGTGCGGCTCCCCGCGGATCGTGATGGTCCGCAGAAGGTCACTGTCCTTGACGGAATCCACCGCCGAGAAGAGGCACGCCCACCCCGCTTCCCATCTCTCCAGCAGCTCTGCCTTTCCCCGTCCCGGCTCCTCGAACTCCCCATCCCGATTTCGCCAGGGCTTCTCGCCGTCGGTGGAGAGAAAATCCGTCCAGCGGGAAAGGAAGTTGCCGCTCATGTGCATGATGATGACGGCAATGCTGTTGGATTCCGCGTCGGCTTTCCAGCGCATCTGCTCATCCGTGAGCTGCGCAAAGCTCTTGTCCCCCAGCTGCTTGTAGGTGGCGAAAAGCTTTCTTATGTCCTGCGCGGCGGCACCGCCGAGGGTTGTATCCCGGGCTTCCACTGGCTTTAATATACAAAGAGAAACAGCAAACGGAGAGAGAACCAGGAGGTAATCGTGCAAGAGCGCATTGCCCAGAATGCCAGAAGCGCACCGCGGACAATCTTGACATTTGACCATCATCTCTCCATATTCAACTGCCATAGGTAGTTGCGATTTGAAAAAAGCCGCTGTCTGCTGTGCCTTTATACTCACATGCTACAGCTCGTTCGCGCTGGAGTTCCGCAAAAGCTCGTGGATGATGACCAGGGATGAGGTGATCGCCTCCGAGCAGGGCCGCGTCATCTCTGAAAAGGTCATGCCGGACCAGTCCGAGATCGTCTTTCGGACGCAGGTCGGCGGGATGCCGGCGACCATCACCTACATACTGGAAAACGACAAGCTCCTCTCCGGTTCCTATACCTTCCGCAGGGACATCAGCCGGAAGGCCTTCGATTTCATGCGGCAGGACCTGGTGACCCAGAACGGGGCCCCTGCGTTCGAAAAAGGGGACCTGGTGGGATGGAGACTTGAGAAGACCGAGATTGCTCTTGCCCATTTCGCCGACGGCACATCGTACGTCGCTTTCTGGGAGAAGGATTACTTCCGCCGCATGAACAAGACAGCGGGGATGGGCGATATCCCGCGGTTCTAGAGGAGTGACCCGTGAGTGATGATCCACGCTATCCGGTGGGCACCTTCTCGTATTCCGAGCCGCCGGAAAAGGTGAGAAAGGCCTGCATTGCCGAGTTTCACAGCTCCCCGGCTTCGCTGCGGGATGCCGTGCGCGGTCTTGGCCCCGAGCAGCTCTCCGCGAGGTATCGGAGCGGGGGATGGACACTGGCACAGGTAGTGCACCATATCGCAGAGTCAGATGCGAACGCCTACCCGCGCCTGAAGTATGCCCTGACGGAGAGCACGCCGCCGACGGTTATGGTGGCGCCGCAGGAGCTCTGGGCCGAGCTGCCGGACGGGCGGACCCTGGAGATTGCGCAATCACTGGCAATGTTCGAGGCCATCAGGCTCCGCTGGGCGCAGGCATGGGAGTCAATGGCTGAGGGTGACTTCCATCGCCAGTGGAGGCATGTTCACTTCGGGCTGGTGACTGTCGATTTCCTTCTGCAGCAGTATGCCTGGCACGCGCGCCATCACACGGCGCAGATCGTTTCTTACAGGAAGCGCATGGGCTGGTAGTCGGCGCCGTTTCAGCATGGGCGGCAGCAACCCCGTCTACCAGTCCCGCGCGCCCGCGGTTTGCGGCGAGCGTGCCATCTCCTCGGATATCGAGCTCGTGCGCGAGGTCAACCTCGACGGCTCGCTTCTCGGCGTGTTCTACGCCCACGAAGTCTATCAGAGCGGCGATGTGCACACGATGCTGTTCACCCGTCGCGCCGTAGCGGCCTTTGGCGGCGGCTCCAAGGGAACCATGGATGACTATGACCTGAGCGAAACCGCTTCCATGAGCGTCGACCAGGCGCGGAAGTTTCTCAAGGCCATCGACAATTTCTCCACAATGGAGCCCAAGTCCATGGCGCCACCAAGATGTACAATTTCGAGCTGTACTCGGGGACGCTCGACCTGAAGGAAGGATCGGAGAAATACCGCCCCTTCCGCGATGCCGTCGCGGCTGCCCTTGAAAAGGCTCCGCTGCCCGCCGCGGCCCCCGTCGACAAATCGGGAACGTAATTCACTGGGCCCGCGCCAACGCGTGAGGGCCTGCGCGGGCCCGTTTCATCCTCAGGCGGGCGGCACCGGCGATGCCGCCGCCCGCTATCTGCCTGCCGCCTTCAGCGCGGCCCGGGCCAGCTCGATATCTTCCTCCTCGGTGAGCCCGCTCACGGCGATCGCGCCAATGACCGTGCCTTCGCGCAGGATCGGCAGGCCGCCGCCCCAGCCGGTGAAGCGCAGGCTGCCGTA
>JBEKVA010000087.1:0-12662 GCA_049514475.1 Spirochaetia bacterium | reverse complement strand
ACGTTCCATGCTACCTCTCTGTTTCTACTGAGTGTCACAGTCGCTGTCACAGTGAGAGCTACATGGAAACGCCAGTTTTCTGGTGGTTTCCTTTTTCCCTGCAACGTAAGGACTTGTTCTGCCCGGAAGAGGACTTGAACCTCCACACCGTTGCCGGCACTAGACCCTGGTTTCGCCAATCGCAAAAGTCTTCCGAACCCTGGGCCAGACGCAACGGGCAGCGCTACTGGGCTTCATCCCTGCCCGGATCAACGCTCAACCAAGACCTGGTAGTCCCAGCCTTCACGCCTCCCCGCCCTACCGGCTATGTAGGGTCGCGCCCGAGCCAGTTCCGTTTCCCCCGGGTGAACTCGAACCAGCGGCGGGCAGGCTATCAGGATCGTCACTGTCCCTGGTCGAGGATGCTATCCGCTTCTCGTGTCGAACCCTATGTCGCGGCTGCGCCCAGGAGGTCGAGGTATTCCTCCGTCATTGCGCAAGCTCGAAGCGATCAAGGTTCATCACCTTGCTCCAGGCTGCGATAAAGTCTTTCACGAACTTCTCCTTGGAGTCGCCACATGCATAGACTTCGGCGATGGCCCGCAACTGGGAGTTCGAACCGAAGATCAGATCGACCCGCGTGCCGGTCCACTTGACTTCGCCGGTCTTGCGATCGCGCCCTTCAAACAGGTCCTTGGCGTCCGATACCGCTTTCCACTCCGTGCCCATGTCGAGCAGGTGAACGAAGAAGTCGTTGGTCAGCGTCTCGGGCCGCTTGGTAAAGACGCCGTGTTTGGACTGCCCGACGTTTGCATTCAGGGCGCGCATGCCGCCGATCAGAACCGTCATCTCAGGGGCAGTCAGCGTCAGCAACTGCGCCCGATCCACCAGCAGTTCCTCTGCCGGTACGTGCAGCCCCTTCCGCTGGTAGTTGCGGAAGCCGTCTGCGATCGGTTCAAGCACGGCGAACGAGACCACATCGGTCTGCTCCTGCGAGGCATCCATGCGGCCTGGTGCAAAGGGAACCATAACCTTGTTCCCCGCCTTCTTCGCAGCCTCCTCCACGGCAGCGCAGCCACCGAGAACGATCAAGTCGGCAAGCGAGACCTTCTTCCCGGCGGATCGACCGCCGTTGAACTCCTTTTGGATCGCTTCCAGCTTCTGCAGGGCCTTCGCCAGTTCGGCCGGCTGGTTCACTTCCCAGTCCTTCTGAGGGGCGAGGCGAATGCGCGCCCCGTTAGCTCCACCGCGCTTGTCGCTGCCGCGGAACGTCGCCGCCGACGCCCATGCCGTCAAGACCAGTTGCGAGATGGAAAGCCCGGATGCGAGGATTTTGATCTTAAGGGAGGCGATGTCCTTCGCGTCAATCAATTTGTGATTGACTGCGGGAATGGGGTCCTGCCAGATGAGCTCTTCGGCAGGGACCTCCGGGCCGAGGTAGCGAGCGCGAGGTCCCATGTCGCGATGCGTCAGCTTGAACCACGCCCGGGCGAACGCGTCCGCGAACTGATCCGGATTCTCCATGAAGCGGCGTGAAATCTTTTCATAGGCAGGGTCGAACCGTAAAGCGAGGTCCGTGGTCAGCATGGAAGGCGCATGACGCTTGGACGGATCGTGGGCATCAGGCACTGTACCGGCGCCTGCGCCACCCTTCGGTTGCCACTGATTCGCACCGGCCGGGCTCTTCGTCAGCTCCCACTCAAAGCTGAACAGGTTCCAGAAGAAGTTGTTGCTCCACTTCGTCGGGGTCGTGGTCCACGTGACTTCCAGGCCGCTTCCGATCGCGTCACCGCCTTTCCCGGTTCGGAAGCTGCTCTTCCAGCCGAGACCTTGCTCCTCGATACCGGCCGCTTCGGGCTCCGGCCCCACATTTGACGCAGGGCCGGCGCCGTGTGTCTTGCCGAAGGTGTGGCCGCCCGCGATAAGCGCAACCGTCTCCTCGTCGTTCATCGCCATACGGGCGAACGTCTCGCGGATATCCTTGGCCGCAGCGACTGGATCGGGATTGCCATTGGGACCTTCCGGGTTGACGTAAATCAGGCCCATCTGCACGGCAGCCAGCGGATTTTCGAGGTCCCGGTTGCCGGAGTAGCGCTTGTCGTCAAGCCACTTGTTCTCGGAGCCCCAGTAGGTCTCCTTCTCCGGTTCCCAGATGTCCTCACGCCCGCCGGCGAAACCGAAGGTCTTAAAGCCCATCGATTCCAGGGCGACGTTGCCGGCAAGGATCATCAGGTCGGCCCATGATATTTTACGGCCGTACTTCTGCTTGATCGGCCAGATCAGCCGGCGCGCCTTGTCGAGGCTGACGTTGTCGGGCCAACTGTTGAGAGGGGAAAAGCGCTGGCTGCCGCTGCCGCCCCCGCCGCGGCCGTCGCCGGTGCGGTAGGTGCCGGCGCTGTGCCATGCCATGCGGATGAACAAGGGTCCGTAGTGACCGAAGTCCGCCGGCCACCAGTCCTGTGACGTGGTCATCAGTGCATGGAGGTCTTTCTTCACGGCTTTCAGGTCGAGACTCTTGAACTCTTCAACGTAGTTGAAGTCCTCGCCCATCGGGTTGGACTTGGAGGAATGCTGGTGCAGCATATCGAGGTTCAGCTGGTTCGGCCACCAGTCGCGGTTCGAGGTGCCGCCGCCCGCAGCGAGGGTCAACGAGCGCTTTGATTCAGCTGCCATGGTTTTATCCTTTCGTTACGTGATATTCGGAACAATTATTAATATTAGGCGGAGAGAAGAAGTTGTCAAGCCTTCTTCGCACATTTCGGGCATAGTCCATAAAACTCGACGGCGTGGCTGTGCACTTCGAAACCCTCGGAGGTCGGAACCCGTTCTTCTATGCTGCGCTCGATAGGAATCTTAAGGTCAATGATTGCATCGCACCTTTCGCAGATGAAATGGTAGTGTTGGGTGACATTCGCGTCGAGGCGGTCGAAGGTGCTGCCGAAGGCAATTCTGCCGATCAGGCCCTGCTGGACGAGAATTCCGATGTTTCGGTAGATGGTGCCCATGCTGAGGTTGGGGAAATCCTTCTTCAGCTTTGCGAAGAGCCAGTTTGCGGTGGGATGGGTGTCCGTTGATCTCAGCAAGGCAAGAATTCTTTCACGCTGCTTGCTTCGTTTGTAGGGCGGACGTTTGTCAGATTTCTTGCGGTTCTCTGCCATCGAACTATGCAATCTTACCTGAATGCAGTTGGGACTGCAATCCAGGGAGGCGGTGAGGCGCATTGAGACCCGTAGGCTGGTGCACCTCTACCGCGCCCGGCCGTTGAGCACGTCTGCCACGAGGAAGCTGCGAAGCGCAGCGTAGAGGTGCGCGGTCGCCTTTTCGTAGCGCTGCTCTTCTTCTACGGCAAAAACCATGTCATTCCAGCTCCCCATGCCGCCCAGGACATCCGCGATGGAGAATGAGAGAAGGGCGCGAAGCCGCCGTTCAGGCCATCCGAACAGGCGGAAATCGAAAACCAGGGAAGACGCCTCGCTTTTCAGGACAGATTGCGCTTGCTCTGAGAAACCTTTCCGGCCGATGAGAGCGGCCAGGTCCTCGCACTGTTCCTCCGTCATGTCTGAAAGACTGCAAGTGTCGGTCTCCAGTACCCAGGCCGCCAGTTGGAAAGCCTCGTAATACGGGGACTCGACCTTGCGTGCAAAGCTTTCGCATTCACGCAGGGCTGCGAGGAAATTGGCGCGCGCCGACTCCACCTGCCGGGCCGGCCGCTCGATGCCGCTTACCTGTTCGAAAAGATAGAGCGTGAAGGGGTCGGGATTGGCCGCAAGGCGCAGCTCATCGCCGGCTTCGAAAAACTTCCTGTCATTTTCCGCAATGACAGGCTTCCGCCCGGAAGCGCGAAGCACCTCCTGCACTGCCTGGAGGAGATTGTCAGAGTTGAAATCGAAATGCGCTTGCCCCTCTTCGGAGCGGAGAAAGTCCTTGACCTCTGCCACGGCTACTTCAGGATGCTCGTTCAGTGCATTCGACTCGTTGATGTCGTGAAGGAGACGGTCCCAGATGGCAGCCTGTTCCGGCTGCGCATCGACCCACTGGGCGAACTGGCTTGCGCGCATCCACGTGTGAGCCGAAAAGATGGTCCTTAGGAAATACGAGGCGGCTTCTTTGCCGGCGGCAACCTGGAGCAGGGTCACCTCGGCCCCGGCAAAGGAGGCGATAATATGCGCCGGCGTGTCCGGCATGGCAGTGCTTCCGCTTCTGCCCGATGCGCGGCTGTCGATGACCTGCACAGCGAGGGATCCGTGTCCGCGAAGGTTATCCACCCATTCGAAAAGCCCGATCATCTTCCCGTCTGCGGTGCGTGCGCCGACAGAGACCTTTCCGATCGCGCCCGGGAAATGGTAATCCAAGGACCCCCCCTCCATGGCTTTCTTCGCGGAGGCTATGCGACGATCGTCGCAGCTCAGCATGCCGACCGTCAGCGCGAGGAGGTAGTCCTGCAGCTTCATGGAGTGACTATGTCCGATATCTGGCGCTCCAACAACATTCCTTTTTCGCTATCTTAACGTGTATGCCGCTGCAGAACAGGGTTACCCCTTTTGGTGCACTGATCGCCACTGAATCCCGGGGCACCCTCATGGGCAACCGGGGGTGCCTCCATGACGAGCAGCAGCGTATTCGGCGCCTCTTCGCCGGCAAGCGCTGGATCATCTGCGTGCTGGAGTTTCGCGGCAGGCACAGGGCCGTCATGAGCCCGGGGCGATACACGGAGCTGTTCTTCCTGGATGAGGCTACTGCTCTCGCGGCAGGTCACCGTCCCTGCGCTGAGTGCCAGCGCGAACGTTATCTCCTGTTCCGCGATACGTGGGCGGCTGCAAACGGCATGGTCGTGCGGGGGGCGCCTCCGTCGGCCGATGAGATGGACCGCATCCTGCACGAGGAGCGCCTCGATAAACACCGCGGGAAACGAACGTGGATGGCGCCGTTGGCCGATATGCCTCCCGGCGCCATGGTGGTTGGCAGTGACGGGGAGGCGTACCTCGTGACGGAAAAAGCGCTGGTGCTTTGGAGGCCTGAGGGCTACGGGAGGCGTGTTCCGAAGCCCGCGGGCGCTGAGGCCCGCGTCCTGACTCCGAGATCGATCGTGCGAGCCATTGCGCGGGGGTACCCCGTCGCCATGCGTTTCTTGACGGAATCGCAACCCGTTCCTATCATGCTGCCTATGAGCAGCATTCAACCCTGGTTTGAGAGAAGCTTCACATTCGATCTGCCCCTTTCTCGTTTTTCCGTTGTTTTGGAAAGACTTCGCGGCACTCCCGCCCGTATTGAAGAGCGGGTGCGCTCCGTCACAGAGGCAACGCTTGTGTCGCGCGTTGAAGACAGGTGGTCCATTCAAGAAAATATCGGTCATCTTTGTGACCTTGAGCCTCTATGGACCCGACGTGCAGAGGAGCTTCTGAGTGGAGCCACCGAACTTGCAGTAGCGGATTTGACCAATCATGGCACGGATGAAGCAAATCACAATTCCAAACCGATTTCATCGCTCCTTGAGGCCTTCCGCAGCCTTCGGGTGCGTTTTGTTTCAATTCTGGAGAATGCAGATGATTCAGCTCTCAATCGTACTGCCAGGCATCCGCGGCTTGGCACGCCTATGCGGCTGATTGATGTTGCATTCTTCACGGCAGAACATGACGATCATCATTTGGCCAGGATCACGGAATTACTCCACGCTGAAAAGCCCGGTGGTTTATCTCTCTGAGCCTTGCAGCCGTGGCATGGATCTGCTGCAAGGCTGCTGGGCACAACCCTGTTCCCGCTGAACCGGATCAGCCTCAAGGGCCCATCTTATTTCGAAATTTGGCAACTTCTTTTTCATGCAGCCTCACATAGTTGCAGCTGGGAATTGCTCCACATTTCCGGCAGCTAAGGTCATATGCAGAATTGATTGTGCGGCACTTTGGACACGAGTATTGTTCGATCATTTCCGAATACCATGCTGCATATCCAACAGCCTTGATGCGCTCTTGAGATGCCCAAAGCTCTATTCTGTGCGGCATCTGGCTTTGAAACGCCTTCAGTTCTGCACATGGGTACTCAGAGCACTGGCCGCAAAAGTCCAATCCCTTTTCTGACGCGCATTTGGTCGTTTTGCAGGCTTTGTTGCAATAAAGCCCCCGCTTTTCAGAGCGACACCCATGACATTCCATATCCTCAACTGTGGCACCAAAGCGACCCGACAGCGCTTTCAATCTTGCCGGCTCCTCCATAGAGCCTATATATACTGTACATGCGGGACAAAACAGCCCGCATACTGCCGCCAGTTTCTTTTCAGGGGCAACAGAGCCAGTTGCTTCACTATTCATTGAACTCTCCATTCTGCATTCAAATCCGCAACACTTCCTCGCTCGCGTCAACAAGTATGATGAATTCTTGCGTCTTTGTCCTGAACGAGGCGCCGTCAGCTTGCGGTCCCCGCTCTCCTTCCCCCTTGACCACCGCACGCCCCACGGAACATGTTGTAGTAAAGAAGGAGCGCAACCATGAAACCAGTCGTCTGGGGGATCCTGTCAGTCTCCACCCATTATGGCCTTCGCATTCACACAAATCTGAAGAAGTCTCCTCTCATCGAGCTGCGCGCAATAGCCTCGAGATCCCGCCAGAAGGCGGCGGAGGCAGCCCAGTTCCTCGGCATGCCGAAATCCTACGGCTCCTACGAGGAGCTTCTTGCCGACAAGGAGATCGAGGCCGTCTACATTCCCCTTCCCAACCACATGCACACGGAGTGGGTGCGCAAGGCCGCCGACGCGGGCAAGCATGTCCTCTGCGAGAAGCCATTCGCCCTGGACGCGCATGAGGCGGAACAGGCCATCCATCACGCGGAGAGCAAGGGCGTGCTCGTGATGGAAGCCTTCATGTACCGCTTCCATCCCCAGTGGAAACGGGCGCGCGAGATCATACGCTCGGGGGAGATCGGTGACGTGCAGACCATCCACACGATCTTCAGCTACATGCTCACCGACCCGACGAATATCAGGAACATCCTCTCCGCGGGGGGCGGGGCAATCCCCGACATCGGCTGCTACGCCGTCTCCTCAGCGCGGTTCCTCATGGGCAGGGAGCCGCTGAGAGTGATGAGTCTCGTCCACAGGGACCCCAAGCTGAAGACCGACATCCTCTCCTCGGCCATCCTGGATTTCGGAACGGCACGGGCGGTCTTCACCGTGGGGACCCAGAGCCATTCGTGGCAGCGCGTGGACGCGCTCGGCTCGGGCGGGGAGCTCTCGATACACCTGCCGTTCAACGCCTATCCCGATACGCCTCTGCTCCTGTCCGTGGATACAGGCGTGGGCGCCCGCAAGGTTTTCACCCCGGCCGTCGACCAGTACGTGGAGATGTTCGAGGCGTTCTCCCGCGCCGTGCGCGAGGGCGGGGCCGTGCCCACACCGCCGCAGGATGCCATTGACAACATAAAGGTGTTGGAGGCGCTGTTCCGCTCCGAGAAGTCCGGCGGCTGGGAGAAGGTCTGAAAAGGCGGCCGCCCGGCCAGCTACGCGGCCGCCAGGACCGCGGCTGCCGCGAAGACAACCAGTGGATAGAAGCAGGCCCTGTTGAAAAAATGCAGGGCCGCTTCATTTGTCTGCCCCCGTACCCAGCGAAGAGCGGGGATGACAAGCATGATCACCCCGATTGCCAGCGCTGCCGGCAGGTAGATGAGCGGGTGCCTCATGGGTGCGGCCAGGGGGAAGAGCAGGCTGCATATCACCGTCAGGCACAGAAGTGAGAATGAAATCCGCGAGGAGACGACCCGCCCGAAGCGCACCGGCAGCGTGCGGACGCTCATGTGGGTGTCCTCCTCGAGATCGCTCCAGTCGTTGGGGATGTTGCGGCAGCCCACCTCCCAGGCGAACGCCCAGCCCATGAAGAGCAGGACGAACGGCAGCGGGGGCGTCGTGGAGACAGCCCAGATACCGGCAAGCCCGCCGACGGACACCATGAGCCCCGAGAGAAACGCCTTCCAGTGGGTGATGCGAAGAAGGCGACAGTAACCGATCTCCAGCCCCACGGCCGCGCCCATCAGGGCGGCGCACCAGGGGTTGAGCAGGAATGCCAGCACAAGGGCGCTGACCCCCCAGAAGATGACCCAGCTCAGGGCGGCGGCAAAGGGAAGCTTTCCTACTGCTAGAGGGTGACGGAACCCCAGGGAATCGATGTCGAAGCATTCCTTGCCTTTGTTGTACTTCGACATCTTCTCGCAATCCACGCCGCAGTCCATGACATCGTTCAGCCCGAAGACGGCGGTGAATCCCGAGAATGCCGCCAGCAGGCCGATGAGGGCGGTTCGCGGGGTGGGCAGGCTTCCCAGCACCAGGATTGCACCCACCGCCGGGTGCGCTATGTCGAGGACCGAGTGGGTCATGCGTGAGAGGCCGAAAAAGCCCCTGACCCGTTCGCCAATGATCGCTCGTGCTCCCGTCATACGTCCCTCCTATGGACCGCCGCCGTGGGAATGCCACGGTACCCCGTGGCATTCGCCTTCAGAGCCCGGCCTCCAGCGCCGCCAGAACCATGTCTCCCGCCTCATCGCCGCCCCGCTGGAAGGCGGCCGCGCAGGCGCGCCCGATCATCCTGCCCAGCGGGGGCGGATTGTATATCAGCCTGATCACGTCCCAGGGCAGCACGGAAAGCGGGTCATAGCCGGCCCTGATGTGGCCGTCGGCAATTGCCCTGCTTTCCAGACCCGTGTGCGGCTGGATTGCCAGGAAGAACACGACGGGAACCACGCGCAACGGCGCGAAGATTCCCTTGATCCGCCTGACGGCGGCAATCGTCTGGCGCAGGGTCTCCCGTGTTTCACCGGGAGAGTTGAGGGCGAGGTTGACGATGACCCGGCCCGCGTAGCCCGCCTCCGCAAGGATCTCGCATCCCCGCATGACCTGCTCCATGGTGAACCCGAGCTTCAGCTCCTCCAGGACCGCCGTCGCCCCCGAACTCAGCGAGAGCTCGAGGTCGCAGAGCCCCGAGCGCACCATGAGGGATGCAAGCGGCGCGTCGATCTCGTGGATGCGCAGGTACCCCGACCATTGGATGGCCAGCCGTGCCGCGATGATGCCTTCCAGGATGGCGGCCAGGTGATCGCGGTCTCCCCCTCCGCTCAGAAGCTGGGCATCGGCGAACCAGAACTTCTTCGCGCCCCATCGCCGGGCGTACTCCTGCAGTTCGCGGACGACGCGGGCGGGCTCGCGCCGGCGGACCGTCTTCCCCTCGATGAACCCGTACAGGCAGAAGAGACACCCGTGGGGGCAGCCAAGCTTTGTCTGCACCCCAATGGTCTCCTCGCGGTATTCCTGCCATTGAGGGAATGCGGCTTCCAGCGTGTCGAAGTCGATGTCAGGCTCCATGGGGGAGGGCGGCAGGGCCAGGCCGAGATGGGAAAGGAACTCCTGGACGTCATCCCGTGCGTAGGTTCGTACGGCCGCGGGGAGATGGCGGCGGAGACGGTCCTCGAAGATCTTGATGCTGGAACCGCCCAGCGCGACGTCAGCCGATGGGTGCCGCGCCGCGGTCCGGCGCACAAGGCCCATGTTGTGAGCAAGGGAGGAGCGGTAGGCGATGATATCCCACAGCCCTCTGAATGCCGCCGCTGACTTGCGGACAATCGAGGGGTCGTGGAAGAAGACGAAGGCATCCCGCATCGCCCCGTCCATGTCTTGCGGAGAGAAGATCTGTATGTCACGCAGGGAGAAGGCGATGACATCGGGACGGAACTGGGCGCACGCATCCTCTATTGCGCGCGAATGACCGCGGCGCTGTATCACCGCGAGGTCGAGGAGGCGCAGCGCCGCATTCGGGGCGGCGCGATGAATTGCCGAGAGCAGGTAGACGGGACCCGTGGGAAAGACCTTGTGGCAGGGTAATCGGACGATGAGTATGCGGGCAGGGGCCACGGCACCCTCGTTATGAGCCAATTTCCAGGATTTGTCCATGGCCGGGACAATGCGCAAGTGCCTATCTGCTGTGTCTAGGAATTGATCAAGGCCCTGATAGAACGAGCGATGTAGGCCACGTCGCAGCGTTGACAAGCGGCTGTCTGCAGTCTACCGTCTACGACGATTCGCATGCGGGACCGGGTTGCGCACGATCGACAGCCTGCCCAGCGCCCTCAAAGCTTTGTTCGTGAAGGATCCGAAGGATATCATGTCGTCCAGCCTGACCATTTCCCCCGCCTCTTTGCGCACGTGGGCTTCCTCTGTCCTCGTTGCGGTGGGTTTATCGCCCGGCGATGCGGATGCCTGCGCCGAGATGCTCGTGCAGACCAGCCTCTGGGGGATCGATTCTCACGGCATAGCCCGCCTGCCCCATTATCTCGATCGTCTCACACGCGGATCCATCGTCGCCCGTCCGACTTTGTCGTTCGAGGAGACAGGCGCCGCTACCGGCAACGTCGACGGCGGGGACGGGCTGGGATTCCTCGTGTGCCGGTTCGCGATGGAAAAAGCCATCGCGCTGGCGCGAAGCGCCGGTGCCGGCATCGTGGGCGTCCGCAATTCCAGCCACTGCGGGGCCGTGGGCCTGTATACGCGGCAGGCCACGCGCCAGGGCATGATCGGCGTCGGCTTCACGCATTCGGATTCCTTCGTGGCTCCCCACGGCGGAAATCGGGCGTTCTTCGGGACCAATCCCATATCCATCGCGCTGCCGGCTCCGAATTCCGAGCGTCCCCTCGTGGTCGACATGGCCACCAGCGCCCTGACCTGGAACCGCATCGCCAACGCGCGTCTGGAGAACAGGCCGGTGGAACCGGGGTGCGCAATCGATGACGCCGGCAGCGACACCACCGATCCCCACGCGGTGGCCGCTCTGAAGCCGATGGCCCTGCACAAGGGCTACGCAATGGCCTTCCTGATCGATATGCTGTGCGGCCCGCTCAACGGCATGGCCTTCGGCCCGCACGTGGCGAAGATGTACGATGATCTCGACGCACCGAGGCATCTGGGCTCGCTGTTCATCGCTTTTGACCCGGGGCGCTTCTTCGGCGGCGCGGGGCTGGCGCCGGCGGTGACAGCGGCCATCAGCGAGGTGAAGAAGCAGGGCGACGCGGTGCTCCACCCCGGGGAACCCGAATACATCAGCGAGGACGCCCGGCTAAAGACCGGCATTCCCATCGAACCCGGATTGCAGGGCGAGCTTGCCCGCTGGGCGAAGGAGCTGCATCTGCCGCTGCCCCTCGCATAGGCCGTCTTCGTATCGACAAGGAGGACATCATGGCATCGATGGCTGGCTTTGTGGGATTGGGAATCATGGGGCTTCCCATGGCGGCGAACCTCGCCAAGGGCGGCCCTGTCCTGGGCTATGACGTAAACGAATCGCGCTTCCAGGGCCTCACGGGGGTGAAACGGGCGGGCACGCTGGCCGAAATTGCGGCCCAGTGCGGGGTCGTCTGCCTGTCCCTTCCCAACGCCGCCATCGTGGAAGAGGTGATCCTCGGCGACGGCGGATTGATCCACGGCCTGAAGGCCGGAACGCTGGTGATCGATCTGTCGACCAGCCTTCCCGCCGTTTCACGGCGCATTGCGGCGCTGCTGGGGGAACGGGACATCGAGTTCGCCGACGCGCCGGTCAGCGGGGGGGAAGGGGCCGCGAAAAGCGGCGAGCTGGCGATCATGGTCGGGGCCGGCGCGTCGACCTACGCGCGCTGTGTCCCTATCCTCTCCCACATGGGAAAGTCGGTTGTCCGCGTCGGGGAGGTCGGCGCAGGTGGCGTGGCAAAGCTGGTCAACAACATGATCGTCGCCTCGACGTTTGCCGTAGTTTCAGAAGGGTTCGCTTTGGCCGGGCGCAACGATGTCGACCCCCAGCTGCTGTACGACGCAATCCGCGCGGGATGGGCGGGATCCAAGGTGCTCGACGTCAGCGCCGCGGCGATAGTCGCCCGGGACTACACGCCCGGCGGAACCATCAATATGCTGGTGAAAGACCTTGGCTACGCCAGGACCCTTGCCACCGACAGTCATGTTCCCGTTCCCATGACTGCGGCGGCGCATGAAATATTCGTTGCCGGCCAGGCGGCAGGGATGGGCGCACGTTCGCAGCCGGCCCTGATCGAGATGTGGCGCGACCTGGAAAAACGGAAATAGCGCAGGAGTGCCCAGGGGAGTGGGTCAGGGCCGCTCGCGCGGCCCGCGGGGGAATCAGTCGACGATCGGCAGCATCTGCGCGGCGCCCTGCAGCACCGCGACTTTCGCCGTGCGGCCCGCCATTGCGAATGCCTGTTCGAGGCCTTCCTGCGGGGTTGCCGCATACTCCAACCCGACCGTGCGCACGTCGGAAGCGGAAATGCCCTTCGTCACGAGAATCACGGTCGCCTTTTCCCTGGCCACTTTGCTCACCTGCGCCATGTGGATTGCGACCGCCTTCGAATCGATCGTCCCGTCGGCGACCATCTTCCTGATCTGCGCCAGCGGGGGATAGCCGAAGCGCAGGACCTCGTGGTGCGTCGCCGAGATGCCTTCCGTGCAGGGAGCGACGAGTATCAGCACGCCACCGGGGCGCACGGCGTGCGACGCCTGGTCCAGCGCCTTGTTCGCCTGCCAGAACTCGATGTCGAAGGGATGGCTGTCCGCCACGACGATATCCGCCGCGCGCGGCAGGTGGACGGAATTGAGCGCGAGGGCGAGCGTGCATCCCCTGCGATGAGCCTCCTCCATGTCACCGGCCACCGCGTGGAGGACCTCCCCGCGCGC
>JBEKVA010000086.1:0-12683 GCA_049514475.1 Spirochaetia bacterium | reverse complement strand
GTCTTTTCCAGCAAGTGGATGTCGCTGATGCGCATCTTCTTGTCCACCGCCTTGCACATGTCGTAGAGGGTGAGAGCGGCCACTGACACCGCGGTGAGCACTTCCATCTCGATGCCGGTGCTCTCCGTGCATATCGCGCGCGCCTCGATGTCCACCCCATCCTCGCGCAGTGCCATGTCCACGCTTACCTGGTCGATGCGGATGTTGTGGCACAGCGGGATGAGCTCCGAGGTGCGCTTGGCGGCGGCAATCCCCGCCACGCGGGCAACCGCCAGCGCGTCGCCTTTCTTCAGCAGATTCTCTCTGATGAGCCGGAGCGTCTCCGGCTGCATGAGGACCCGTCCCGCGGCCCGCGCCGTGCGCCGCACCCGCGGCTTGGAGGAGACGTCGACCATCACCGCGCGGCCTTGCTCGTCGAGATGACTCAGGCCCATCGTCACCCTCCGATCTGCATCATGGCGCGATTGGTGCACAGCCCGCCGCGGCGCGGCTTGGCGAGAATGGCCTCCCGCAGGCTTTCGGTGAGCCGGGAAAAGTCGAGGCGGACCTCCTCGTCGGAGTGCAGGCACGGCTTCAGCATGCCGTCCGCCATGAGCCTGATGCGATTGCACGCCCCGCAGGAAGGAGGCCTGTCGAAGGCATACTGCTCGCCCTTTTCGCTTCCAAGCTCGTAGTGGTTGATGAGCTGGAGCCGGGCCCCCAGCCGGGAGCAGTGCTCCCGCATGAGTGCGATCTCCGCGGGGCTCGTGTCTTCCAGCACCACCATGTTGATCTTCACGGGAAACCCGGCGGCAACCGCCGCGCGGATGCCTTCCTGCGCGTCGCCGATATTCCCTCCCCGCGTCAGCGCCCGGTAGCGCTCGGGGTCGAGGGTGTCCAGCGACACGTTGATGCTGTCCAGGCCGGCCTCCTTGAGCGCGGGGGCCTTGTCCGCCAGCAGGGTTCCGTTGGTGGTCATGGCGAGGTGCTCGAGACCGTCGATGGCGGCGATCATGCGGACCAGGTCCACGATGCCGCGCTTCACGAGCGGCTCGCCGCCGGTGAGCCGGATCTTCCTGATGCCGAGGCCCACGGCGGCCCGTGATGCCTCCGCCATCTGCTCGAGGGTCAGGAAATCCCCATGACTCCGCGCCGGCACCCCTTCGGAAGGCATGCAGTAGGTGCAGCGCAGGTTGCACTTGTCGGTGACAGAGATGCGCAGGTAGGTGATGGGGCGGTCAAAGCGATCGAGCATGGCTAACCAGAGTAGCACGCAATCCAGCCGTGTTTCCACGGCGGCCGCGGCTACCGCTCTTCCCCTTCCTCGTTCCCCGACCCCGGGGACTCGCGTGCCCCAAGGAGGTTCCTGACGCTTCCGAAGTGTCTCTGCAATGCCTCCATCGCGCGCGCCGGCTCGCTTTCGATGCAGCGCAGGATTTCCGCGTGCACCTCCGACCAGCCCTGCTCCAGCGTGTGGTAAGTCTTTTCATGGATGAATGTCATATTCACGTGCAGGCTCAGCTGGCGGTAGTAAGTATTGAGCATCTCGCTTCCCTCCAGGGCGCCGATCTGTGAGTGAAACTCGCGGTCCAGCTCGATGGCCTTTTTCTCCTGTACTGCTGCATCAGCCTCCGCGTGCAGGCTGCGCATCCGCTCCACGATTCCGCGCAGCCTCCCGATTGCCTCGGCGTCGACCTTCCCGAGGGTCTTTGTCACGGCGAACTCTTCCAGCGCCTCGCGCAGCTCGTAGACTTCCATGATCATCTTGTGCGAGGGGCGGCGCACGCGGCAGAAGCTGCGGGGCTTGATGCTCACCACCTGCTCGAGCTCCAGGCGCTTCACCGCCTCCCGCACGGGCATGGTGCTGACGCCGAGCTCTCCCGCCACCTTCTTGATGCTGATCGTGTCCCCGTAGCGCACCATGCCGGTGATGATCTGGTCGAGGATGTGTTCGTAGACGCGGTCCACGAGGTTCCGCGTTTCTCTCTTCGGCGTGCTCACCATGTCAATTCCTGTCGCTTCGGCGGGATGTTTGCGTATTCTATCTGATATATCAGTAATGTCAAGTTTCTGCCTTCGGCGAACGGACAGCGCCCGGCTGATGGCTAGAACCTGACCTGGGTAGATAAAAGCAGCACGTGCGCGTCGGTAGCCTGGGTCAGGTCCCCGGTCTGGAACTTGTACTTGTAATTGAGCTGAAGCCGCACATGGGAAGTCCAGGAGAAGTTCACCCCCGCAGTCAGGGCATTCGCATTGGCCCACCCGCTGGTCACCGCCCTGTTCCAGGCGTAGCTGTCAAATCGGGCACCAGCCTCCAGGAAGTCTTTCACGATCACCACCATCGCGCTGACTTCCCAGCCCCTGTAGGTGTAGTCGGTCTGCCCATCGTTGTCATAGTCGTCGTTGACAACCCCTTCCCCGTACATTCCGGTGAGTCGAAGAACGTCGAAGAGCCCCATGTGAGCGTCCACGGACCACGAGCTCCGATTGATGTCCAGAACGGTCTTCGCATCGTTGTAGATGAAGTTGGGATGGTTGTTGATGCAGTAATGCCCCCCGACCACGAACGCCGCGGGAACTCCAAGGGTCTCCCGGAGCTCGGTGAGCAGGTCGTAGGTAAGACGCCCGCCATAGAAATACGCGCCGAAGGGGTTGGCATAGACGAACCCACGGTTTTCGTCAGCGCCGATATAGTTGCCCGCCCCCAAGCCATTCCCGATCATGACCATATAGCTGAGCCCGCGGAACTCTCCCTTCGCCGCCGCACCGAGGTCGCGGTTCTGTGTCTGCACGTAATAGAAGGGAGAGGTACTGAACGGGCTCTTGGAGAGGCTCCAGTTGGCTATCTCGGAGGCGAAGCGGCTCCTCGTGACGAAGTCCAGATCCTCGTCGGGGACGAGCACCTCCCACGCGGAGGGGATCTTCATCTGGCCGGCATCGATCTCAAGGGCCCGTCCTATCACCTGCCAGTACCCGTAGGCATCAAGCAGGCCGACACTCCCCCCTTCCAGGCGCAGCATGAAATTCATGCCGGCGTTTTCCCAGCGGCCGCTGGCGGTGAGCCGCGCCCGGTACAGGTTGAAGCCCGAGGCCTCCTGGGCGCCCATGTCTTCCGTGACATCCTGCTTCTTGCCGTTCGGCGCCTGCTCGTAGAGATACCAGAGCTGCGTATATCCGCCCAGTGTCAGGCCGGGCGCCGGCGCGCTGTCGGCGCCGGCACACGGGCACAGAAGACAGGCCAGGAGGAGCGTGGCGATCCTTCGCCTTGAAAGCGGCAATTAGTGCACGCCCAGCCCGTAGATCACGATCTTCTTGTCTGAAATCAGGGACCAGCCGTTGGACGTGTCATACTCTTCCAGGCCGGCAGGCATGGGATTCACCCTGATGATGCACGCGCCGCGCGGCGAGCTTCCCGCGTTGTGGTCCAGCGAGCCCAGATAGTTCCAGCCATCATCGGGAGAAGCCTGCGTTATCGTTGATCCGCTGCCGCGATCAGGCCGCCCGGCCGTCGACTGCGGGGGGATCACCCGGAACGGGCCTTCCCCCTGGAGGGTCCCCGTAGCCGGGTCATAGTAAGAAGTGCTCAGCACGTTCCCGTCGCGCTTCCAGGCCACGGTGAGCTGCAGGCCGGTGATCGGGTCCCCGTTCTTGTACGTCGTGCCCGTTGAGGGGCAGGTGGGCAGCGGAGACGGGTAATTCACGAAGTTCAGCCGGGGATCGGTGAAGGGCTGGGGAACCTCGTAGAAAACGGTGTCGGGGTACGCGGGGCTATTGTTGACCTTTGCAATGAGAAAGTCCTGCTTGAACCCGTCAGGGGCGAACACACTCACCCCGGTGGCCCCCGTCAGATCAACCCCTGCGGCCACAAGGACATCTTTCACGGTAGGGCCGGTGTATGTCGCGTAATCGTCGTACTGCTGCTTGCTTGTGTTCATGAGGAGGAACTCGGGGTGCTGGGTCATGGTCTGCACCTGGGACATCGTCAGGCTGATTGTCGGGGCGAAAGGTTGCCCCGGCTTGCTTGCCGCACTCCCGGGAAACCGATTGTCGTTGATCTCGTCGATGTTTGTTGCCCCGTCGCCGTCCGAATCCATGCTGGCGATGGCGGAGAACGCTGCAATGGTGCGGCCGTTGTTGAGGTAATCCAGGCCGAACTGGTTCAGCGTAGCCTGGTAATTGACCGGTGTTGGCGAGTAGTTCGTGGGGTCGGGCCATTGGATGAGATGGCAGTAGCTGCACGGGTTGTACAGCGTTTTCGGCGCGGTGGCCCCCACCTTGTGGCAGAGCTGGCAGTCATCAAGCCGGGAGCCGACCTTTGCCGGATATGCTCGCACGAAATTGTTGGCATCCTGGTCGTTCTCGTGGCCTGAGTACGCCCGAGTGGAGACCAGCGGCGCTGCGGCAGACGATCCCGCGGGGCAGCCGGTGAGCAGCACGCTGAGGAACGCGGCAATCAGAAGCGCACATAGGGAAATGACACTTCGCGGTGTACGCATGGGGACACCCTCCATTATGGATAGAACCGAATATCCCCTTGTCGCCAGTCGAGGTGGACGAATGCTCCCCTTTCCACACTGGGAGGCAATCCCGTTTCCCGGATTGCCCTGCCGCCCGGAAGCTCATGGCATGGAGCTTTAGATCTTCCGGGTCGGGGATTGAGCGCATCCTAAGGCCTGTTCGACGCCGCGTCAAGAAAAAAAGAGCAGCAACCGCGGGAGCCTTGACCGTCTGTTTTACCCCTGCTATCGTGGGTGAATACAGTAATCGCCGAGCAGAAACGCCTGAAGCCTCGACAAGGGTATGGCGTTCTGCCGATAGGGTATGCCGGGAAACGGGCATGCCTCCCACTCTTGGAAAGGCGAGGAAAGACACTACTCTTTTCTTGCCTTCAAAACTTAGTTTTGGAGGTAAATGTGAAGCATTTGGTTTCCGCGGTGCGCCCGACAATGTACTTTGTCGGGGTCAGCACCTCCCGCTCCATGATCATGCGGGTGTTCCCCGCGTGGGCGCGTCACCTGGATTTCGGTGAATGCGAGATCAAAGGCATCGACCTGGTTCAGCACGACACTGCTGAAAAATATCGGGAGGTTGTGCGCTTTATCAAGAACGATCCCCTCTCCCTCGGCGCTCTCGTCACGACACACAAGATCGACCTTCTTCACGCAGCCCGCGAGATGTTCGACGAGCTGGATGCTTTTGCGTCACTCATGGGGGAAGTAAGCTCGATCTCCAAGCAGGACGGCAGGCTACGGGGAGCAGCGAAAGATCCCATCACCAGTGGGCTTGCGCTGGAGGCTTTTCTGCCCCGGGACTACTGGGCCCGAACGGGCGCTGACGCCTTCATCATGGGTGCCGGCGGCGCCAGCATCGCATTAAGCTCATACATCCTCGGCAACGTTCAGGGACAGAACAGGCCGCGAAAACTGTTCATCTCCAATCGCAGCCAGGGGCGGCTCGATGAAATGAGAAGGATTCACGCGAAGGAACAGATCGATTTCCCGATAGAATACCTCCATACACCGGCGCCCGAAGACAACGACGCTGTGCTTCGTTCGCTCTCCCCCGGATCTCTCGTCGTGAACGCCACGGGACTCGGCAAGGATGGGCCGGGCTCTCCGATCAGCGACAAAGCGCTCTTTCCCGTCGATGGGTTCGCATGGGACTTCAACTACCGCGGTGAGCTTCGATTTCTGCGGCAAGCCGAAGCCCAGGCAAAGACACAGAAGCTTCACGTCGAGGACGGCTGGCTGTACTTCATCTATGGCTGGCTGAGTGTCATTGGAGATGTCTTTCACCGTGAGATCCCGGCGAACGGAAACGGTTTTCAGGAATTGTGCCGGATCGCTGAAAAGGAGCGGGGACGCAAGGAAGGCTCTTGAGAAGGTCAGGCGCTGCCGTTCTTCGCGTCCCCGAATATCGTGTAGTGCCAGGGTTTCTCAGGCTCCCCGCTGAGCTCGATCATCACGTGCTTTACTCTCGTGTACTCCTCGAAAGAGTACATTGACAGGTCCTTGCCGAAACCCGACTGCTTGAACCCGCCATGCGGCATCTCGCTGGTGACCATCAGGTGATCGTTCACCAGCACGTGGCCGAAATTCAGCTCTCGCGTCGCCCTCATGGCCACAAGGAGGTCCTTGGTCCAAACAGAGCTCGCAAGGCCGAAGGGGGTGTCGTTTTGCTTTCCGCAGGGCTTCTTCCTCGGTATCGAACGGAAGGACCGCAAGAACCGGTCCGAAGACCTCCTGCTGCACGATTTCGCTGTCCTGGGCGGCATCGACGAGAACGGTCGGCATGTAGAACGCGCCGTCGGGAAAGCCTGCTATTTTCGCCCTGGCCCCTCCCACGAGCACGCGCGCGCCGCCCGCGACGGCGCGATCGACGAATCCTGCCACCCGGGCAACATGCGCGCTGCTGATGAGCGTCCCGAGGTCGGTATCCACGGCCATGGGGTCTCCAACGCGGACCGCCGAGAACAGCTCCACGAGCCGGGTGGTGAACTGCTCTGCGATGGAGCGGTGGACATAGACGCGGGTCGCCGCGGTGCAGTCCTGTCCGCCATTGATGAGGGCGCCCGCCGTCGCGCCGCGTGCCGCTGCCTCGAGGTCCGCATCGGCATGAACGATGAAGGGTGCCTTTCCCCCAAGCTCGAGATGGACCCGTTTGAGGTTGCCGGATGCAAACGTCATGATCCTGCGCCCCGTATCCGAATCCCCGGTGAGAGAAACCAGGTCAACCGCGCTGTTTCCCGCAAGCGATGCGCCGACAACATCACCGCGCCCGGTGATCACGTTGAAGACCCCGGCAGGAACGCCGGCTTCAGCGGCAAGCTCAGCCAGGCGGATGGTCGTCAGCGGCGTAGCCGTGGCCGGTTTGAGGACGACGGAGTTGCCCGCCGCAAGCGCCGGTCCGACCTTCCAGATGGCCATCCACAGCGGGTAGTTCCAGGGGCTGATCTGGCCGACAACACCAAGCGGCTCGCAGCGAACGAAGCTCGTGTGAGTGGGCGAGTACTCGTACGCGGCTTTGCCTTCGAGATGCCGCACGGCCCCCGCAAAAAAACGAAGGTTATCGATGGTAAAAGGAAGATCAGAGTAGCGTCGCAACTTGTAGGCAGAGCCTGTTTGAGATGTCTCAAGGACGGCCAGCTCGTCCGAATGCTTTTCGAGGAGGTCAGCGAGCCTGCCCAGCACCGCAGCGCGTTCCGGGAGGGCGGCGGCTCCATCGGCCGTCTTCGAACGCGGTGCGCGCAACGCCAACGGCGTTGTCAACGTCAGCCGCCGTACCGGCCTGGACCCGTCCGACGAGGTCCCGGGTCGCAGGACTTCGAACTTCGAGCCAGTCGCCAGAGGACGACTCAACATGCCTACCGTTGATGAACATCAGGTAATCGCTCCGGACCTTGGCAACCACTGTGAATCCCCCTTACTTCAGCACATCTTCAAAACAATCGTCTTCAGCACCGTCATTTCATCAAGCGAGTGTGACATGCCTTCCAGGAACACCCTCTTCATATGAGGCGCTGCGTTCTTGGCAATTTCGGCACCAGATTCCACGCTGCCGGTAAGAGAAATGGCATCAATATCGGGACTGGACGTGAGCCAGGTATAATCGAGTCTCTCCATGACATTCCGTGATGATCTTGCCAGTCTCTTTACACAGGAGCGTCGCAAGCTCCGCTTTCCTTTCTTTCAATATGGCAAGAATTAGTCAAGACCTTTGCTCTTTCATGCAATGGCGTCCTGGCCCACAGCCTTTTTCCCTCGTGAGCGGCTTTGATGGACTTCTCGATATCCCCTTTCGATGCATTGGGGACGGCGTCAATCGTCTCAAGCGTATAAGGATTCACAACTTCAATACATGCGCCGTTGGAGGAGTCGACTTTCGCACCTCCGATGAGCATTTTCATATCAGGTCCCCTTATGGAGGATGGCTGTTGCAGCTAGGGAGCCAAAACTCGTTTGAGGACGATCGTCTTTACCTGGGACATCTCTTCCAGCGTACAGGAAATTCCTTCACGGCCTGTGCCGCTTTTCTTGTATCCGCCAAAGGGCATTTCGGCCGATCGGTACTGGCTCGCTCCGTTGACAATTACTCCACCGCATTGGAGGAGGGAAGCGACCCGCATGGCTCGGTAGGTGTTGGCACTCATGACGCCCGCCTGCAATCCATACTGGCTGCTATTGGCGATCCGCACCGCCTCTGCCTCACTGTCGAAACCGATGATCGGAAAGACCGGACCGAACACTTCCATGTCCTTGGCAATATCCATTTGCGCCGTAACATCGGTAAGAATTGTCGGCGGGAAAAAACTGCCGTGCCGTTTGCCGCCCAAAATGCACGTGGCTCCCTGGCCCATCGTCAAGGCAACCTGTTCTTCCACCTTCGCGGCAGCTTTTTCGCTGATGAGGCAACCGAGCTCCGTGGCCCGCTCTGCCGGATTTCCGGTCTTGAGTTTCGACAGCCGGACCGCCAGTTTTTTCGCAAAAACGTCCTTTGCAGAGTTCTCGATGATGATTCGCTTCGATGCACAGCAGGTTTGACCGGCGTTGGACGCGCGGGCACCAACCATCTCCTCCACTGCAAGATCGAGATCGGCGTCGCCGAAAACAATGAATGGATCGTTTCCGCCGCACTCCAGGAATACCCTCGTCATATTTTCCGCGGCCCGCTTCGCGATCTGGATGCCCACCCGGGTGCTGCCGGTAAAGCTCACTGCATTGATCCCCGGATTGCCCGCGAGAAGCTCCCCAAGAACCTCGCCAGGGCCGGTAAGTATTTGCGCCGCGCTCCCGGGAACGCCGCACTCGTGGAGCATCTCGACGAGCCGAATGCAAGCCAGAGGGTTGGAAGACGACGGCTTCACGATAACAGCGTTCCCCATGATGAGCGCCGGCGCCACTTTATGGGAAAAAAGATCCACCGGGTAGTTGAAAGGAATGATGCAGGCGACGACCCCCAGGGGTTCCCGCATTGTGAGGATAAGATCTGTCTCTGTTCTTTCTTCGGCGGTTCGCGGCATGGTGATGCCGTACAAGTGCTTCGCTTTCTCTGCGTATCCGGTGAAGAGATTGATGATTGAGGAAACTTCCCCTTCGGATTCCCGTATGGTCTTTCCCATTTCCCCACAGATGATGGACCCCAACTCCCCACGCTTCGATTCCGCAAGCTGCGCGAATCGGATGAATGTTCGAGCACGTTCATATAGCGGGATCTGGGACCATGTCAGAAATCCTTCACGTGCCGCCTTAACGGCCGCTGAAACGTCCTCAGCGGTCGCTGCCGGCACGGAGTCCACGATTTCTCCGGTCGCGGGGTTTCTTACGGTGATCCGTTTCCCGTCACTGGATGCGGATTTCAGTCCTGCAACGATCATTTCCATGGCGTGCTTCCTGCGGTGTCGGCCGAGTCATTTGCTGGCGTGGGAACCGCTCCGTGCAGGGGTGAGAATCGACAGGACATAGCCATAGTGCGCCTCCAAAACAGTGTTTTGAAGGCAAGAAAAGAGGAGTAACTCTTTTCTCGCCTTTCCAAGAGTGGGAGGCGTGCCCGTTTCCCGGCACACCCTATCGGCAGGCCGCCATGCCATGCTAGGGTACAGGCGGTTCTGCTCGGCGATTATTTCGCGAACATAATAGCAATACATTTTTCAGCTGTCAACATTTATTCGAGGCAATCGAATTACAGGGACTTGAGAGATTGGCTGCGTCTCACGGCTTATTCGGCGCCGCATTTGGCATCTTTTTTATGGCCAGTGTGCCGCCTTCCCTGCCCAGCATCAGCACCGCCTCCAGGACGGCCCGTCCCAGGGCCCGTGCCTTGTCGGAAACCATGAAGCAGTAGCGGGTCTCCCCCCGAGGGTCGATGTCGCCGATTTTCAAGCCGGCCGCAACGTGTATGCCCTCGCGGATAAGGCCCCGAAGGCATCCGTCGAACGGAGCGACGACGACCGTGCCGCCGACGCTCATGACCGTTTCACCTGCCCGCACCAGGTCACCGATGCTCTTCCGCAGGGCGACCGTCCCGCCGACGGCCGCCCTGAGCACGCGCTCCCCTGTTTTTCCTTCGATGCTGCCGGGGACACCCGTGTTCGCAAGGGCGGACCCGTTGGTGATGATCCGGCCCAGCTCATGGCCCCGCATGGTCTCTATCACCGCGTGAACGTCGACGCCCGCGATGAACCCGGGGCCCAGCGCGATCACGATGGGCGAGAAGTGCATCGCCGTGCCCAGGTTCCTTTTCTCGAGGATGGCATCGACAACGACGTCGGGGGAAAGCCTGGTCCGCACCTCTGCTGAAGGGTCCACCACAACCGCGACCATGCCCCGGTTGAGCACCTCCTCGATGCCGTCCGGCAAAGCACGCTCCGCGCTCACCCCCTCCACTGTCTGGCTGCCTTCGAAAACCGCCTCCGCAAAAGCCACGGTTCGACGGATCACCGTGGGCTGCGCAATCTCGGTCATGACGACCTGGAATCCCGCGTTATGCAGGGAAAGCGCCACGCCCGTGGCAAGATCGCCAGCGCCCCTGATGAGGGCCCGCGGCAGCTCAGCCTGCCGTGCTCTCATACACCGTCTCCTTCTGCCAGGACAACAGGGTGCTCCTGATGCCGTGCAGCTCGAAGAGCTTCCGAACGAGCTCGAGGGCAATCGGCCGCTTCTCAACCAGGTCCCCCTGGTTCACGACCAGGTGAAAATCCATGCCTGGCAGGACCCCTTTCCTGCACCCGCGGGAATCCGCGGCAAGCGTGAGGAGCGCAGGGGCGTCAAAGATGCCGCCTGCACACCCCAGGAGTGAAAGCACCCCCTCGTGGTTGTAACAGCAGGCAGCATCGATGTTTTCCCCGAAAGCGCCGGCGCCCATGAGGGCGAAAACACAACGACTGTTCGACGGAATGACGGGCTCCCACTCGGTCGGGGCCTTGAGGGGAAGCCCGCGCGAGCCATCGCCTTCGACGAGCACCACGGTGTCAGGGGGGATTGCCGCTCCCTCAAGGAGCGATGCCACCACCCCTCCGTATTTCCCGTGCTGCTCATCGATATCCCCGGCAATGAGGAGGAGCGGCTCGCTGCCGGCCAGGCACGCCGCCAACGCACCAGCCGTGCGCACCGCCGCGGCGGGGTATGCGGCAAACTCGTCAATACCGACCCGGGTGGTGGTGCTCACCCGCACCCGCAGGCCGACGCGGCGCAGGCAGGCGGCAACAGCGCGCATGCCGCTGGATTTCCCCCCGGCGCCGACGAACGTGTACAGACCGCCGGGCCGGAAGTGCCGCGCGGTGAAGCCCACCAGGCCGAGTGCGGGGGGGTTCATCAGGCCCCTTTCGATCCGCCTGCGCCGCGGCCGCCGGAGATGCTCCCCCGGGCCTCCGTGTTCCTGCGCACGGCGATCATTTCACCCAGGATGGAAATGGCGATCTCCTCGGGTGTCTCGGCGCGGATATCGACTCCGATCGGAGCGTGCAGCGCCTCGATTTTTTCCGCCGGGAAGCCTTCACTTCTCACCTGCTCCAGGAGCAGGCGTGTCTTGCGCGCGCTCCCGATGAATCCCGCGTAGCGGCAGCGGCGGCCCAGGACGGCCCGCACGCATTCCAGGTCGTACAAGTGCCCGCGGGTGACGATCACTACATAGGTGGCGGCATCGAAGGGGAAATCGCGGAGGACCTCCTCGTACCTGCCGCACTGCGTGGCCACCGACGGGGGAAAGCGCCCTGGCGCGGCAAACTCCTGCCGATCGTCGGCTACCGTCACGGTGAAGTCCAGCGACGCGGCGAAACCTGCCAGCGCGCGCCCCACGTGTCCCCCGCCGAGTATCAGGAGCTTCTCCTCGGGGAAAGCCGGGTCGTAGAAAAGTCCCTCGTCCTCTGACAGCACCGGCTTGGCGGTGCGCAGGCAGCGCTCGAGGGTCTCCGCATTGTGCGTCCCGGCGCCTGCGGCTGCGGCGCCGTCAGCCGCAGGCGCCCCATTTTCGTCGAACAAAGAGACGGCGATATCCTGCTGGGAGTCTCCCGCTTTCAGGTCGATCTTTTTCAGGAAGAGCACCCGCTCCCCTTTGCGCAGCCTCTCGAAGGCGGCACGATACATGCGCGTGTCACCGACGTATTCGATCAGCATGCGGTTGGTTCCCCCGCAAATCATCTCCTGGCCCACGGCCTCGGTGCCCTGCATCTCGACGGTGAGGAGCGTCGATTGTCGCCGCTGGATGCACTCCTTCGCTGCGGCAATCGCGGCAGCCTCCCCCCGTGCACCCCCGACGGTTCCCATGACCGCGGCGTCCCGGCGCACCAGCATCTTCGTCCCCGGGTGTCTCGGCACGGAGCCGCGCACGTCGATGATGGTCACCAGGGCGGCCGGCGAACGGCTGCCGGCGATTGCTTTCATGATTTCGTAGCTCACCCTTCCCGCCTCCCCTACTCGAGGACCGCGCCGTCGCGGACCTCGTGCAATCGATTGCCGAGCAGCTCGGCTTCTGCGCGATCGTGCGTCACCAGGATCACGCTCATCGCCAGCTCCTTGCGCAGCGCGAGGAACTCCCGGTGGGTCTCCTCCCGCGTGCGCCTGTCCAGCGCGCTGAACGGCTCATCGAGGAGCAGCAGCCGCGGCTGGCCTGCCAGGGCCCGCGCCAGAGCCAGGCGCTGCCGCTCTCCGCCTGAAAGCAGCGGAGGCTTCCGCGAGCGCAGGTGGTCAATGCGGAATCTCCGCAGCAGC
>JBEKVA010000085.1:0-12692 GCA_049514475.1 Spirochaetia bacterium | reverse complement strand
AGTGCCCGTAGCGGTACGGAGCCCAGCCGGCCGGTACACGCGACGGGACCCACGCGGGGCCATATCCTGCCGCGACAATCCAGCTCCCGTTGTCATTGAGGTCATCAGCCCCGATCATCTCGCGGGAGACGTAGGGATTGGAGCTGACGCTGACGGCTCGCTGGTCCCTCGCGTCGCACCAGGCGTCCCACTCATCGGGAGCGGGGGCCCCCGTGACGTAATAAGCAACGGAATCCGTCCCGGAGACGACCGCCGCCTGCCCCCCTGGTACATCGAAGGAATCTCCGCCCGTGAGCACCTGCGCTGTGCCCGACCGTGCGGTGACGCTCGTCTCTCCCCCTGCCGTCACGTCGATGCGGTAGCTTCCTGCCACGGGCAGGGCCACAGCCGCATTCGGGGTGTCGACTTCGAACGTCGTGCCTTCATCGACGCTGCGAAGATCCACGTTCACCGATCCCTCGGTGAGCCTCACCTGCACCGTCTGGTCGTCAAGGGCCAGGAACGAGAACTCGGTGACCGAGTTGAGCCTGATGGCGGCCGTGAGAAGCTGCACCTCGGCACGAGCACCATTGTCCGTCCACAGGTGATCTCCCTCGCTCAGCGGGTAGTTCAGCGTCGCAGGGGCCCACTCGTCCAGGCTGCCCGGGTGAAAGGACACGGCGCCGCTGATCAGGCTCAGGCGGCCTACCTGCGAAGGGGGATCGGCCCACACCGCAGCCGCTCCCAGCAGGGAAAACACGGCAAGAGCGGCGAAAAGACGCATCGACGGTGTTTTTGTCATTGCAGTTGCTCCAAACAGCCGTACTCACGGATCGGCATTAATCGGACACGGCACGTTCTCCACGAAATATAACACACACCGCCTGCCAGGACTACACCGAGTGGGACCGAGGAATATAACAGACAGTTCAAGAGGGAGGCAGGATGGAATCGATACGTACTTTATGAGTCGGGCTGGGCGGGTTTGAACCGCCGGCCTTTCGGTCCCGAACCGAACGCGCTACCAACTGCGCTACAGCCCGATGTGCTTCCTGGTAGAAGGGCGCAGGCAGCCGGCGCCCCTAAAAAAAGAGCGGGAGCGACGGGACTTGAACCCGCGGCCTCCGGCTTGACAGGCCAGCGCGATAACCAGCTTCGCCACGCCCCCGTGAGCGTGAATGTAGCAGTGCCTGCCGGCACTGTCAAGGGGTTTTGCCGCGGGTCGTTGACATTGGCGACACGCGCGTGGTATTTTCTGGTGTCGAAATCAACCTCTTCACACAGGAAAAGCAATGCCATCACGAGACTTCAGAAGGGCACAGAAAAAGAAGGGCGAGTCAGTCTCCGAGACCATCGAGAAACGGCACACGACCCACCCGTTTCTCTACGGCTTCAGCATCGTGGTCCTCGTGGTCATCGTCGTCACGTTCGTGCTCGCGGGCCCCGGCGGCCCGATGGGCCGCGGCGGCTCGGGAGGTCCCGGCAATATCGTTTTCGGCACCTACGAGGGCCATGACATTTCCTATTACCAGGGGAGCTATTTCGCCGAGGAACGCGACAGGCTCGCCAACCAGGTGAGAAACCAGGGCCAGCAGGATACGCGCGCTACGGCACAGATGGTGTGGTACCAGGCCTTCATCAACACGGCGGAGCACGTGGCAATCCTCCTTCAGGCGGAGAAGGCGGGGGCGAGCGTCTCCGAGGACGCGGTGGACAAGGCGCTTCTCAGCTTTCCCGGCTACATGGATGACAGCGGAAGGTTCAGCGAGACCCGCTATGCCTCCACCCCGGCAGCCGATCGTGATGCGACACGCAAGCGCACGCGGGAAAGCCTCCTGACGAACATCTTCGCCTCCGACATCATCAACGGCGTCAAGGCGGGCACCCAGGAAACCGATTTCGTAAAATCCATGGCAAGCACCGAGCGCAGCTTCACGTTCGTCTCCCTGCCGTTCTCCGCCTTCCCGAACGAGGCGGTGCGCGCGTACGCGGACGCCAACAAGGCGCGGTTCCTGCACATCAAGCTGAGCCGCATCCTCATCAAGTCCGGCGAGACGCAGGCGACCGAGATCCGCAAGAAGATCCTCGACAAGACCAGCACCTTCGATGAGCTGGCCAAGACGTATTCGAAGGACGAGTACGCCGACAAGGGCGGTGACATGGGCTGGCGCTACGCCTACGACGTGGAGGCCGACTTCGACGCCAAGGAGACGGCCCAGAAGGTCCTCACCCTGAAGGCCGGCGAGCTGAGCGACGTGCTGAAGGGCACCTTCGGGTGGCTGATCTACCGCTGTGATTCAGAGGCCGTCGCCCCTGATTTCAACAACGCCACGGTGCTCGAGGACGTGAAGAGCTACCTCAACCGCTACGAAAAGGGGAAGGTAGAGGATTATTTCAACGGCAAAGCAGCCCAGCTTGCGACGCGGGCCGCCGCGGTGGGATTCGACAAGGCGGCGCAGGAGGCGGGCCTGAAGGTTGCCTCGACGGAGCTGTTCCCGGTCAACCTCGGCAACGTGTTTTCCTTCGCCCCCCTGCGGGCAGTCCCCGACACGGAGACGCCGCCCAACGCCGTGTACAACGAGGACTTCTTCATCAAGGCGTTCTCCCTTGCCAAGGACCAGGTGTCGGCCCCGATCGTGCTCGATGACCGGGTCCTGGTGATGAAGCTCAAGGAAGAAAGGACGCTCCCGGAAGCCACCGCGAGCCTCCTGGGCAGCTGGATCAGCTACACCGCCAACCAGTCGATCCAGTCCGACCTGGCGGCGACCCTCATGACTCCCAACAGGCTGAAGGACAATTTCGCGGCGGTGTTCGACCAGTACGTGATGCCTACCAGCAGCAGGCAGTAGGGAGCGAATGCCCGCCGAGGAGCCGCTCCTCATCCCGACGGACGCGGGACCGACACTGCTCTTCGCGGGGGTGTCGTTCTACCCGGAAAAAAACCCGATCGAATACGCGCGCCGAAAGGCGCGCGCTTTTTCTCCGCCGCCCGGCACGCTGCTGTACGTCCCCTCCGTGGGCCTCGGCCACGGCCTGCGGGAGCTGCTGTCGACCCTGGGCGAGCACAGTGCCATCCTCTGCATCGAGGCGAACCAGCAGGTCATGCGGTGCGCCCTTTCCCAGCCGCTACCGAGGGACCCGCGCCTTCTCATCGTGCGCACTGCAGAAGAGGCGGGGGTGAGGGAAGCGCTGCGGAGCCTGGGGCTGTCGCGCTTTCGCAGGGTCATCGAGGCGCCCCTGTGCGCCGGCTACCGGCTCTCCCCCGTCCTTTACGCGCGCTTCAAGCGCCTGCTGGAGGAGGAAATCCGAAGGCACTGGCAGAACCGCCTCACCCTGATAGCGCTGGGCAGTCTCCAGGTGCGTAATCTCCTCTCCAACCTGGCAGTCCTTCCTTCGGCCCTGGATTTCTCCGCGCTCTCAAGCAGCTTGCCGACCGTCGTGGCGGGCGCGGGTCCGTCCCTCGACGCGAGCATCCCCGCCCTCAGGGAGCATCGTGGGCGCTTTCTCCTGGTCGCCGCGGACACCGCCCTCCCCGCCCTGATGGCGCAGGGTCTCGTTCCCGATCTCGTGGTGGCACTGGAGGCGCAGATTGCCAATCTGCAGGATTTCCTTCCCGGCCGCAGCCCCGCCACGGCTCTCGCCTGTGACCTGAGCGCGCACCCCGCGGTCACGCGGCTCTTTCCGGGCAGAACATTCTTCTTTTCTTCACGATTCGCGGAGCTCTCGATCTTCAATCGGCTCGAGGCCGCCGGCCTCCTTCCGACTGTCTTTCCCGCGCCGGGGTCCGTCGGGGTCGCGGCGGTCCGCGCGGGAATGCTCGTCTCTCAGGGCGAACTTTTCATCACGGGACTGGACTTCAGTCTCCCCGGCCTGCGCACCCACGCCCGCGGCACGCCGCACCACCTGGCCATGCTGGCATGTGGCTCGCGGCTGCGGCCCGTCGGGCAGGAGACATACAGGGCAATTTCCTCCCGGGCACTGCTGCGCGTTCCCGACAAGCATGGGCATCCCGTGCCCACCGATCGCGTGCTGATGTCCTACAGGGATACCCTCTGCGCCGAGCTTGCCGACAGCGCCCCACGGGCGAACGACATTGGCGCGAGCGGGCTCGACGTGAGCATCCGCCTGCTCGGTGAGGCGCAGTTCGCGGAAAGGCTGGGCACGAATCCTGTGCGCGGGAGGCTTCCGCTCGAGGTCGACGAGTCACGCGGTTTCTCGGGGGAACATCTGCGGGCATTCGTTGCCGAGGAGACGAGGATCCTTCGGGACGCCGCGTCGGAGCTGCGGCAGGCAGCCGTGAGCGGCTCGGTATCAGAGGAATGCCGGAAGCTGCTCTGCGCCGCCGACCACGCGTGGGTGCACTTCCCCGATGCTCCCGACAACGCGGGTGCGGATGCAGGGGCGCCGGGCCGCAGCTTCCTCGCAAGGGCAGCTGCCGCGGCGGGGTACTACGCCGCCCGGGCGGAAAGGATCATCTCAGTCCTCTGAGGTCTTCAGCACGGCGAGAAATGCCGACTGCGGCAGCTCGACGTCCCCGACCATCTTCATCCGCTTCTTGCCTTCCTTCTGCTTTTCCAGGAGCTTTCGCTTGCGCGAGATGTCCCCGCCGTAGCACTTGGCGGTGACGTCCTTGCGGTAGGCGTTGACGGTCTCGCGGGCGATGATCTGGCTTCCGATGGCCCCCTGGATGGCGATCTTGAACTGCTGCCGGGGGATCTCATCCCGCAGGCGCTCGCAGACTCGCCGCGCCGTCTGGTAGGCGTTGCCGCGGAAAACGAGCTGCGAGAGAGCGTCCACCACCTTTCCGTTGATCATGATGTCAAGCTTGGAGAGCTGCGTGTCGCGAAAGCCGATGAGCTGGTAGTCGAATGACGCGTAGCCGCGGCTCACGGATTTCAGGCGGTCGTAGAAGTCGAAGACCACCTCTCCAAGGGGCATCTCGAAAACCAGCTCCACGCGCTTCTCGTCGAGGTAATTCATGCTCTTCTGCGTTCCGCGCTTCTCCAGGCACAAGGTGATGATGTTGCCCAGGTAGGTGGCAGGGGTGATCATGGAGGCCGTGATGAACGGCTCCTCCGACAGGGTGATCTGGGAAGGATCGGGGAAGTTTGACGGGTTGTCCACGAGGATCACCTTCCCGCCCTGCAGCGTGATGCGGTACTGCACCGAGGGGGCGGTGAACACGATGGACATCTCGAACTCGCGCTCCAGGCGCTCCTGCACGATCTCCAGGTGCAGCAGGCCGAGAAACCCGCAGCGAAAGCCATAGCCCAGGGCCACCGAGGAATCCTTCTCGTAGATGAGGGACGCGTCGTTGAGCTTCAGCTTCGCCATGGATGCCACCAGCTCCTCGTAATCGTTGGCATCAACGGGGTAGATCGATGAGAAGACGACGGGCTTGACCTCGCGGAAACCCGCCAGCGGCTCGGAGCACGGGCGGACATTGTCGGTGACCGTATCTCCCACCCGGGTATCCGCCACCGTCTTGATGCCGGCGATGAGGTAACCCACCTCCCCGGGGCCCAGCTCTGTAACCGGCACCAGCCCCAGGCGGAATATCCCCACCTCTTCCACCTTGTAGGTGGAGCTGTTCCACCAGAAGCGCACCGCCTGTCCCGCCTGCAGCGTGCCCGCGTAGATGCGCACGTGGACGATGACCCCGCGATACACGTCGTAGTGAGAGTCGAAGATCAGGGCCTTCAGGGGCTCCTCGCGGTCACCGCGGGGCGGGGGGACCCGCAGAACGATGGCCTCGCACAGCTCGTCCACGCCGGTCCCCAGCTTGCCGGAAACCAGCAGCGTGCCGTCGGGGTCCAGACCCAGGTCGTGCTCGATCTGCTTTTTCACCCCCTCGATATCGGCGCTGGGAAGATCGATCTTGTTGATGACGGGGATGATCTCCAGATTGTGCTCGATGGCCATGTACATGTTGGCCAGGGTCTGCGCCTCCACTCCCTGGCTGGCGTCGATAAGGAGCACGGCCCCCTCGCAGGCGGAGATGGAGCGGGAGACCTCGTAAGAGAAGTCCACGTGCCCCGGGGTGTCCACCAGGTTCAGCACGTACTGCTCGCCGTTCGACGAGGTATAGGGAATGGCCACGGCCTGGCTCTTGATCGTGATCCCTCTTTCCCTTTCGATGTCCATGTTGTCGAGGATCTGGTCGTGGAAATCGCGGTCGGCAACCAGACGCGCGCGCTGTATGAAACGGTCCGCCAGCGTCGATTTGCCGTGATCGATGTGGGCGATGATGCAGAAATTGCGGATTCTACGGGTTTCCAACTATATGGCTCCTAGGTCGCTTCACACCGCCGCGGGCGCAGGTCGAAGGCCAGTATATCCAGGGCGCCGCCTTTCATCAATCGCGCACGGGTGATGCCCCGCCGACGAACGGCCGCACCGACTTCTTCCCTTGACAATCACCGGCGGCAATCGTAGCCTTTCGCCGTGATCAACGGCGGAAAAGTGCGTGTTCTCGTTGTCGATGACCAGGAGACGCTGCGCGCGCTTCTCTCGCGCCTGCTCATCCGGGAGGGCTTCGAGCCGATCGAGGCGGCCGACGGCGAGCAGGCGGTGGCGCTGTTCAAATCCCAGTCGCCGCTGGTGGTCGTCTCCGACATCATGATGCCCAGGATGGACGGGCTGACGCTCCTGCACGAGATCAAGCGCATCGACAGGAACGCCACGGTCATCCTCATGACAGGGCAGGGCAACGAGGACGTGCTGCTGAACGCCCTGCGCGGCGGGGCCACGAACTTCTTCAAGAAGCCCTTCAACATCAGGGAGCTGATCGAGGAAATCCGCAAGGTCGTGGAGTTCCGCCTCGAGGCGGCCCGGTCCACGCTGTTCTCCCCCTTCCTCGTCGAGGAAACGAAGCGCTTCGTCATGCCGCGCGCGGATTCCGCCTATTTCCCTATCATCAACCAGATCACCCTGCAGCTGCCCTGCCTGCTCCCCGAGGGGGAGATCCTCAACCTGAAGATAGGGATCGAGGAGATGATCGCCAACGCCATCGAGCACGGCAACCTGGGCATCAGCTTCGAGGAAAAGAACCGGGCCATCGAAGAGGGGCGCCTTGCGGAGCTGATGGCCGAACGCGGCAGCCAGAGTGACGCCGCCGGACGGGCCGTGCACATCGACGCCCGTCTCACCTCCGAGTATTTCGAGATTTCCATCCGCGACGAGGGGAAGGGATTCGCGTGGCGCGATCTGCCCGCCGTGGCGCCGGAGAGCCTGCTCTCCTTCAACGGCAGGGGCATCTTCCTCACCAAGATCTACTTCGACGAGGTGACCTACAACGAGACAGGCACCATGGTGACGCTGCGCAAGAGGAAGAAATAGGGGAAAGCGGCGGATCACGGCGCCGCCGCGCGGCCTGACGCTCAGATGAAATTGTCTATCTGCAGATAGGACGCTATCTGGATGGCGCTTTCGAAAAATCCGGCCTTCCGTTTCCTGATCACAACCTGCAGGACGGCGTACTTCTTCTCCGTGTCAAGCTGCCAGGCCTGGATCGTCAGGGGATCGTCCACGGAAATGCCTGATTCGTCGGCGATGGAACCCTTGGTCACCCGCTTCACGATATAGTCGCCCTTCCACAGGAATGACCCAACGTTCTCCAGCTGCATTCCGAACAGCGGGTACACAACGTTGTCCCGCGTGTCCCTCTTCAGCGCGACTTGGATGGGATCATCGGGGCGCTCGTCGAGGCACACGATTGCCTGCATCCGCGCTTCCCCGCGACGAAATGCAAGGCGCAGGAGCGCCGGCGGGGTGTGGGGCAGGACGGATTCCTGGATGTCCTTGAGCTTTGTGAAAGGGACCCCGTCTATGGACTCGATGATGTCCCCTGACTTTATTCCTGCCACCTCGGCAGGCTCATCGGGCACCACGTAGATGACCTCGATACCCTTGTCGGTTTCCGCAACCGCCATGCCGAGCCAGGGATGCACGGCCTTCCCGCCCTTGTACAGCGCCGGAAGGGCCTTCTCGACGAGCGCGAAGGGGACCGCGAAGTTCAGCCCCGGAAACTGGGGAAGACCAGCGAAGACGATTCCGATCACGTCCCCTTTTTCGTTGAGCAGCGGTCCGCCGCTGTTCCCCGGGTTCAGGGGAACGTCGACCTGCATGCTGTCACCCACCTCCAGCAGGCGCCTTCCCATTGCCGAGATGATGCCCGAGGTGACTGTCTTTTCCAGGCCCGCGGGAGAGCCGATGGCGTAGATGTGGTCCCCGGGGGCCACGCTCTGGTCGCTGGAGCCGCCGAAGACGTACGCGGGGGTCACCTCGGTCTTGATGAGCGCCAGATCGAATGTCTTGTCGTACCCGATGACCTTCGCCGGGATGCGCTCCCCCGCGGGGCTGTCGGAGAGCCGGATGTACAGCCGCGAATAGCCCTCGTACTTCGGATCCACCTCGCTCTCGATGACATGGTGGTTTGTCAGGATGTAGCCGCGCTTGTCCACGAAAAAGCCGCTCCCGATCACCCGATCGGGATAACCCACGCCATTTTCCACCTTGATGCCGCGGTTGACCATGATCGTGACGGTACCCGAGATCATCCGGGGAAATGACGGGACGGCATCAGCCTCGGTAAGCGCTGCCGCGGGCACAGCAAAGCCCTTTTCCTTCATGGCGGCGGAGAGAAGCCGTGTGACGGAGTGGTTTCCCAGCGTCATGGCCTCACTCAGCGCGGCGGAATAGTCGGCCTCCATGGGTCCCGGAAGGGAAAGGATGCGCAGACGCGTCAGGAGAGCGATCACCTGGTCTCCTGCGGCATCCTGGGCAGCAGCGATCTGCTCAAGGAGGGACTTCTTGTTTCCCTCAGTGCCCAGGTCGGGTTTCCCCAGCGATGTCGCGGAGTCCAGCAGGCGCAGGGCATCGCCATAGCTTTTCTCGCTCAGCGCCTTATGAAAGGCGGAGCCCAGCGCGTCAACTGCCTGCGCCTGGAGTGAGTCCAGGGCCTCAGCATCGACCGCAACCTTTTCCCTCCTCATGGCATCTATCACGGCGATTGACTGCAGGTAGGAGCCTGAGCTCACCAGGTCGCGGACGTCTTTCAGCCTCTCCTCGGGCAGCGGCACCGGGCGCGGGGCCTTCACGTCGGTCGCGCAGGCGGCAAGGAATGCAAGGAGAAAGACGGCTATGACAGGGCGACATTTCATCTCACACCCTCGGCGTACGTAATTCCACCATAATGGAAGACAAGGTATTCCCGTCCCCCTAGAAGCTGCGTTCCATCGGGCCGGGAGGGATCCACCTTTGCCGCGGCAGGCGCCGGCTGCCCGATCCAGGTGACGCCCCGCTTCGCATCCGCTGTTACCCCCAGCGGGGAGCCGCTTTTCAGCACCTGCGCAATGCGCGAGCCGCGCCACACCACGCGCAGGTCGAAGACGCCGTTGCCGGCGCTCGAGATCTCCCGGACCACCGCGCCCCCGGCCGCCGGGTACTCGCGGCTGTCCATGCGCCCATCCCCATTGTAGTCCCACAGCTTCATGGGCTGGGCCCCGTACTGTTCACGGTAGTCCACGATGCCGTCGTGGTCGATGTCGAAATCCTCGCTCGCGAGCTTTCCGTCTTTCCATGTCTCCGCTATGGAGAAGGTTCCGTCGCCGGTCGGCGAACGCTGGCCGCGCACCGGCACGCCGTTGGCGTACCACAGTCGGTGGTCGATGACCCCGTCTCCGTTGGTATCCTCTTCGCCGTACACCGGCACGCCGTGGGACAGCTCGGTCATCCTCCGCAGAGTCACCCCGTCCGCGGCGTACTCTTCCCGGCGATAAGCGCCCTTCTCCAGCAGCCCCACCGTCGGGACCGTGATACGCGCGGAAATGCGCGGGGCAAGCCCCTCCGGCGCGGCCGCCCGACGCGGCAGGAGAAATACGCACTGTTGCGTGTAGGGCACCTGGAACAGCCGGAGCCCGGGTGCCGTGTCCGCAGATGCAATGAACGGATAGCTGCTGAAGCGTAGGGTCACGAGGGCACCCGATGGCGGGCGGTAGCTGAGCGTGCTCGGTGCGCCGCCGACGAACTGCGCGCTGTACTGGGGCACGCCGTCCCGCACCGGGTCGCGGACCCAGCCGGTCGGCACGCCTTTCTCAAAAGTCCATCGCTCCACCCAGCCGTCATTGTCGGGGTCAAGGTCACGGGTCCCGCTGTAGGCGGTCAACGCCGCGGAAAGTGTTCGGGAGAGCGCCGCAGCGCCTCCAACGGCAGAGGTGACCCGCTCCACGAGGTCCTGCCTTCCCAGCCCCCCCTGGCTGAGGAACAGGTCGAGGTATTTCCCCTGTCCGCTTTGAGCTGACTCGAAACCCATCACCGCTGAGAGGGGGTCGGCGCCGCCGGCGGCCGTGTAGCGGTCCACTGCGGCACGCCTGAGCGATGCCGTGGGTGAAAGCCGCGCGGCGGCAAGGAGAAGCGGGAGACTGTCGGGGTGGACCTTCATGCCTGTGGAAATGACCTCGCGCGCGGCCTGCCGCTGTCCCGTGCGCTCCAAGAGCGCCGATGACAGCAGGCGGAACTCGTCGCGGAGCGGAAAGCGAGCGGCGGCATCGGCGAGGATGCGCTGCTCGCCTGCGTCATTGCCGGCCCGTGCAAAAAGGCGCGCAAGGAGGAGCAGGTTCCCGGCATCCTCGGGGTGCCGTGCGCTCAGCGCCTCCAGGAGGGCCTGCGCTTCACCGAGGGCCCCTGTCCGCAGCAGCACACCGGCAAGCGCCTGTCGGACGGCATCGGGGTCCGTCCTGCTCCATGAGGCATTTTTCAGGGACGCCCGCATGTCCTCGATTGCCGCGCGCGTCGTGGCCCTGTCGGAGAGCTCGAGACGCGCGCGCAGGTACAGGCACTCTGAATAGTCGGGGGAAAGCTGGATGGCCGAGTCCAGGAGAGATGCGGCGCGGGTGGTGGAACCTGTCGACAGGGCAGCGTCAGCCTGCTGGAGAAAAGGGTCCGCCTGCGCGCGCGCCGCGGCCGGCCCGTCCCCGCTCTGCGCGGAAAGCACGCCCGCGGGAAGACAGTACAGGGTGAGAACGCAGAATAGTACTGGTGCGATGCCGCTCCTTTTCACTCTTCTCCGTCTATCGGCAACGGTGCCGCTCTCCCCTACTCCTTCTCCTCCGGCGGGACGGCCGGTTCAGCGGCGACACCCGCCGGCTCGTACTCGCCGCGCTTCCGCGGCGCCATGCCGAGCAGGGTGCGGATCTCGTCATCGTCCATGTTTTCCTTCACGAGGAGGGTCTCCGCGAGCAGCTTCAGCTTGTCCTTCTGCTCCCCCAGGATGCGCTCCGCCTGCGCGAGGCCGGTCTCGACGATCCGCTTGATCTCCGCATCGATGGCCCGCGCCGTATCTTCAGAATAGTCCTTGTGCCGGGCGATTTCCTTCCCGAGGAATATCGGCTCATCCTTCTGGCCGTAGGCGATGGGTCCCAGCAGGTCGCTCATGCCCCACTCGCACACCATCCGGCGCGCAAGATCGGTTGCCTGCTCGAGGTCGTTCTGAGCGCCCGTGGTCGTCTCCCTGAGCATCAGCTTCTCCGCCGCGTAGCCGCCCATGGCGATGGTGATGCGATCCAGGAGCCAGCCCTTGTTGCGCGAATACGCATCATCCTCCGGCAGGGAGAACGCCACGCCCAGCGCCCGGCCGTGCGGAATGATGGTGATCTTGTGCAGCGGGTCGGCGTTCTTCAGAAAGTAGTGCAGCAGGCCGTGGCCCGACTCGTGGAACGCCACCATCTGCTTTTCCCGGGGCGGGATGACCTTGCTCGTGCGCGCGACGCCCATGAGGGTCTTGTCCCGCGCCTCCTCGAAATCGTCCATGTCGACGCGGTCCTTGCTCTTGCGGCCGGCGAACAGCGCCGCCTCGTTGACGAGGTTGGCCAGGTCGGCCCCGGAGGAGCCGGGGGTCGCGCGCGCCAGGCGCGCCAAGTCGACATTCTCGGCAAGCGGCAGCTTCTTCGCGTGCAGGCGCAGGATCAGCTCGCGCTCGCGGATGTCGGGCATATCGACGACCACCTGCCGGTCGAAGCGGCCGGGCCGCAGCAGGGCGGGATCCAGGACGTCAGGGCGGTTGGTGGCGGCGAGTATTATCACCCCGTCCTTGGTGTCGAACCCGTCCATCTCGACCAGCATCTGGTTGAGGGTCTGCTCGCGCTCATCGTGTCCGCCGCCGTAGCCGGCCCCGCGGGTGCGTCCCACCGCGTCCAGCTCGTCGATGAACAGGATGCAGGGCGCGTGGCGACGGCCCTGCTCGAAGAGATCGCGGACCCGGCTGGCGCCGACGCCGACGAACATCTCCACGAAGTCCGAGCCCGACATGTGGAAGAACGCTACGTTGGCTTCACCCGCCACGCCCTTGGCGAGCAGCGTCTTGCCTGTGCCCGGCATGCCCACCAGGAGCACGCCCTTGGGGATCTTCGCACCCAGGCGCGCGAACTTCTGGGGGCTCTTCAGGAACTCCACGACTTCCTGCAGCTCGAATTTCGCCTCATCCTGCCCGGCCACGTCACCAAAGGTGATCCGCTTGCTGGAATCCAGGTAGCGCTTCGCCCTGCTCTTGCCAAAGGAAAAGGCCTTGTTGCCGTTGCCCTGGACCTGGCGGAACATGAACCAGATAAAAAAGAAGCCGATCACCCACGGGAGGAACTGGATGAGAACGGCGAGGGGGGAGACGGACTTCGTGCCGCCGGAGACTTTGACATTGTTTGAGAGCAGCGTCTGCAGGA
>JBEKVA010000084.1:0-12715 GCA_049514475.1 Spirochaetia bacterium | reverse complement strand
CTCTATGCGTGCGCGGTCTATCAATCCGCCCCGCATGGGGAAGCGGGTCACGAACATGTTTTCAGCGACGTTCATCGTGGGAAGCAGCGCCATTTCCTGGTGGATGAAGGCGATGCCGTTCCTGGCCGCCTCCTTGGGGTTGTGAATGTGCGCAACCCGGTCCCCAATGCGGATCTCCCCGCTGTCCGCCGCCGTTACCCCGCCGAGCACGTTCATGAGCGTGCTCTTTCCCGCCCCGTTCGCGCCGATGAGCGCAAGCGCTTCCCCCTCGTACGCGTTCAAATCCACCCGGTGCAGGGCCTGCACGCCGGGGAATGTCTTGCTGACCTCTGTCAATTTCAGGAAAGGCTCCACCTGCGGCTCTCCTTCTACTTCCTCTTGAACGAGTCCACGGCAACAACCAGGATGATTACCGTGCCCTTGATGATGAGCGTCATGTAGTAGGGTATGTGCAGGAAGTTCATGCTGTTGCTGATGAGAGTGATGAACAGGGCGCCGATCATGACCCCCACGGCGGACCCCGACACGCCGTAGATGCTGACCCCGCCGATGACGGTGGCGCTGATCACATCCAGGAGGAGGCTGCTGGAGCCCATGCTGCCCGATGCGGAGCTGAGCCGCGCCGTCACGATAATAGCCACAAGTCCCGCCATGAACCCTGAAAATGCATAGCCCCCGAACAGGATCTTCGTCGTCTGCATGCCGGACACCCGGGCCGCACGGATGTTGGTCCCGGCGCTGTACAGCCAGCGGCCAAAAAGGCTGTAGCGCAGCAGGAACTCGCACAGGAGCGTCACGGCAACAAGGATGATGACGGGGACGGGGATGACCCAGACCTTTGCGAGAACGGTGTTGATGAAGGAATCCGGTATTCCCGCGACGCTCAGGGCATTCGTCACCCAGATCGACGCTCCCAGGGCGATTGCCTGCATCGAGAGGGTCACGACGAAGGGAATCATGCGCAGCCTGGCCACCGCGAATCCGTTGACCGATCCCGCCATGGTCCCGACGGCAACCATGATGAGACAGGCGATGATCGGATTGCCCCCGCTCCTCATGAATATGGCGCCCATGATCCCGCTCAACGCCATGACGGCGGTGAGGGAGAGATCGATACCCCCGAGGATGAGAACGGCCGCCATGCCCAGCGACAGCAGGCCGAGGGAGGACGACTGTGTCAGGACATTAACAATGTTCCGCAGAGTGAGGAAATAGGGCACGACGAGCGCCAGGACAACGGCGATGCCGCCGAAAACCACGAATGAAATGAATCGGAACGATTTCAGACTCTCGAAGGCCTTCCGTGTACCGAGACCTGCCGTCACGCCTCCCTCCTCTTTCGCTGATTTTCCTCGTCGTTAGAAGCTCAGGGCGGCATCATGCTGTCGCACCAGTCGAAGAAATCGCACCGTGCTGACTGAAAAGCTGCGTGCGGCGCGCGCGGAGTGCATTTCCGCAGCCGCACGCACCGTCACTGTTCCCTAGTTTCCGCTGGGATGCCAGTCCGCGTAGTCACGCGCGTAGATATGATCGAGGCTGTTGATGTTGTCCGGTGTCGCAAGGCGGCCGGCAATCCGGAAGTACTTGTTGTCCATCTTTTCGCCCTTCACCAGCCTGGCCGCCACTTCGACCGCGGCGATGCTCACGGGCCACGCGTCCCACACGCCGGTCACGTCGATGTGTCGGTCCATGAGGGCGGGATAGCCAGCCGAGGAGCAGACGATGGAGGCAACCCACACGTGCTTCGGATCCCCCGAGGGGTAGTACCGACCAGCCTTTTCCAGGGCTGCCCTGACGGCGTCGAAGGCGAAATCGCTCGCCACGAAGACGGCGTTCGCTTCAGGATGGGCCAGGAGGGCATTCGTCAGGCCGGATTCGAACTTCTCGGGCTTCCACTCGGTCGGGATAACGGCAACCGTCTTCCACGCGCCGGATTCCTTCTCCGCCTTCGCCCACCCGTCATGGAACGCGATGGCGTTCATGTCCAAGAGGTCGCCTTCGAGCTCGATGGCAAGACCCTTGACGCCGTTCTTTTTCAGAATTTTCGCGAACGCGGCAGCCGTATTGTAGGAGATGGTCAGACCGTCGCTGCCGACATGGGCGTTGGGCTTGTCCGTCGAGGACTCGCGGTCCAGGGTGATTATGGGGATATTGGCGGCTTTCGCTGCCTTGATGCCGGCGCCGATCGCTGCCGAATCCTCGGCACGGGTGATGATGACATCCACGTGCTGGGCAATCAGGTCTTCGATGTTGGCGTTCTGCCGGGAGGGGTCACGGTCCGCGACATTGATGATCCATTTGAACTCGCGTCCGATCTTCTTCCCGTAATCCTTGCTGTAGGCCACCATGTAGTCTTCCCAGGCCACTATGAGACTGTCGTCTTTCACGTTCCAGGCCAGTCCGACGGTGATTGGCTTCGGCGCCGCAAATGCGTTGGCGCCCACGATTGCACCGAGAAGGACGAGCACTGCCAAGATCACGAGCCCTTTTCTGGTCATGAGGTCCTCCTTCACTGTTTTGCTCTCCCAAAATTGGAAAGCTGGTACGATATTAGGTTTTAATGATATCATACAAGTCTTCCATGTCAAGAAAATAAATACAGAAAGATTATTTTCCATCAACATTCACACTACATAAAGTAAAAATATTGTTGACATACCCATTTTATGTATACATTCTTTCGATTAATGAAAACCATCAGCAAGAGCAACGCCATTTACGAGACTCTTTTCAACAAGATCATCCATGGGGATTACCCGATCAACGCACGATTGCGTGAGAAAGAGCTGGCAGTGTCGCACAAGGTGAGCCGTACCCCCGTGCGCGAAGCGCTGCGAGACCTGGAAAAAGACGGCCTGATAGAAATGCTGAGCAACCGGGATACCCGGGTCGTCGGACTGACAGTGGATGATGTCGAAGAAATATTCCACATTCGCAAGGTCCTCGAGATCCTCGCGCTTCGATTCGCCATCCACAACCTCAGCCTGGAAGGCCTGCAGGCTATCCGCTCCGAGGTCAACCGGATTTCCGAATCTGACGACGCAATCGAGCACGAAAGGGTCGATGCACAGCTGCACGACTACCTGATCGGTGCGAGCAACAAGAAAAGGCTTATCGTCATACTGAAACAGCTGTTCAGGCTGATTCAGAGATTTCGCCAATTAGGCTTCAAGGATAGAAATGTAAGGGCCCAGGCTACCCAGGACCACCTGGAGCTTATTGACGCGCTTGTCTTCAGGGACATGGAAAAAGCAGAGGCAATGCTCGAGAAGCATATCGAACGCAGCAAGATGGACGCGATCGCTTCCGTAATGCAGCGCTGACAAGGCGGGCGTCCGCTATTAGGGGCCGCTCAACCGTCTTTCTGCAGGCCCCAGGACCTCGGCTCCACGGGGTCCGATCAGAACATTGTCTTCAATCCTGATTCCGCCGAACAGGCCGGAGTAGACGCCGGGCTCCACGGTGAAAACCATGCCCGCCTCGAGGACGACCTCGCTGCCGGGCGCAATGATTGGAATTGGCTCATGGTAGCGAAAGCCGGTGCCGTGCCCCGTGATGTGGAGAAACTCGGTCCCCAGTCCTGCCTCTTCGAGAACGGCCCTTGCAGCCGCATCCACCTGGCCAGCCCGAACGCCGGGTCTTATCGCATGGATGGCTGCGTCCTGTGCGCGCGCAACGAGGTCAAACAATCGTATCTGCTCTGCGGTCGGCTTTCCCGCAACGAAAGGTCGCGTGCGATCGGACCAGTAGCCGTCCGCCGTGACCGCCAGCTCGAGAAGCGCGATATCGCCGGCTTCCAGCCGACGCGTAGAGGAGATCTCGCAGGGCCGGAATCCCACGGAGGTCTCCGCGGGGCCCGTGCTCACCTGGGCAAAGCCCCGCACGTGGCGGGCGCCCCGATAGCCCGTTCCCTTCACCACCAGCTCGTGTTCGACCTCGGCCAGCAGGTCGACCCCCCTGACTCCTGGCTGAACGTGGCGCGCAAAGGCAGCCAGGCCGAAAGCCGCGATCTCGTTCACGATGCGGATCCGCTCTGCTTCCTGTTCCGTCTTTATGGCGCGAAGCTCGTACAGCAGGCCTGTTGCATCCTTCAGTTCCGAACCGTGGAAGGCGTTTCGCAGCTGGGAGAATCCGGCTTCCGTGGGAAGAGCCGGCTCGGCGGCATTCACGGGCGGTGCCATGGACTCGAAGCTGCCTTCAATCCCCACTCTGCGCACCCGAAGCCTCGTTGCCTGCTCAGCGAGGATTCTCGTGACGGCAGCCTGAGGGTCACCTGCAGCAAGGGTTCCGGCAGGATATGCTATGCATCGGATCCCGTTCAGGCCAGCCGCGGCTTCCTGTTCTTCAGTGCCCGGGACGATGCAGACCGGATCAGCATCGACTGGGAAAAGCAGAATTGAAACTCCCGCCAGGGGCCAATATCCACTTAGAAAGAGGACGTTCTCCGGCATCCTGCAGACAAGCAGATCGAGCCCCGCGCGGCCCAAGGCCTTTCTCACCCGCGAATGTCTCTCGGAGTCCATCATGTCCCTCTACTCGGTCCAGTAGGCCGCGTCCGGCAGGCTGTCATGTAACGGGAGACTCGCTTGAAAAGCGCCTCCTTGACCGCCTTGGTGTACATCGGCACCAGACTTCATCCTCCTTCTGCAAATAAGGACTCGATCCTGAACGAGAAACTTTGATGTATACCTTAAAAGCGTTTTTGTTGACACAAATACCATCATGCTTTGACTCAATTGTCAATAAAAATTGAATTCACTTCATTAGACAAGATAATTGCGTCTGTTTCTGCGATTTGTGTTCACAAAGAACCCATAATGGAAGAAAAAGCTGATATTTTGCGCAATTGACAAATAGAACGATTGTATACATTATGGGGTTGAATGAAGACCTTAACGAAAAGCTCCCTGCTTTATGAGACAATCTTCAACAAGATCATTCACGGCGAGTACCCGGCAAACACCAAGCTCCGCGAGGAAAAACTAGCGGAGACTCACAAAGTAAGCAGGACTCCGGTGCGCGAAGCTCTGCGGCACCTGGAAAAAGACGGCCTTATCGAAATGCTTACGAATCGCGACACGCGGGTTGTTGGCCTCACGGCGGACGATGTCGAAGAGGTTTTCCAGATCAGGAAGGTACTTGAGTGTCTCGCCCTGCGCTTCTCGATCCACAACCTCAGCATCGGGCGACTCCAGGAGCTGCGTTCTGAAATCAGCAGCATCTCCAAATCGGACGATTATCTGGAGCATGCGAAGATCGATGCGAAATTGCACAACTACATAAGTGAAGCAAGCAACAAGAAACGCCTCGTCGCGATCCTTCGGCAATTATTCCGGCTGATTCCGCGATTCCAGCAGCTCAGCTACAAGGACAAGACCGCGCGAGCCCAGGCAGCCGTTGATCACCTGGAACTCATTGATGCCCTGCTGCTCAGAGACTTGGCGAAAGCGGAAGTGCTTCTCGAAAAGCACATCGAACGGAGCAAGCTCGTCGCGATTGCCGTGCGGGATTGAGCGTTAAGCTGCGGAAGCTTTCAGCCTCCACATGAGGAGGATTCAATCCGCGTGATTTCAATGATATCCTTGCAGTTATCCACGCAAGAGGTATGATGACTCATGGCCAATTTTCTTGTCGGCTGCGATGTAGGAACGAGCGGAACGAAGGCGGTCGTGATCGATGAAGAAGGGCACGTGCTGGGCAGCCACTACATCGAGTATCCGCTGATCACGCCTCGACCAGGGTGGGCCGAGCAGAATCCCGAATGGTACTGGGAGGCTGTGGCGAATACAATAAAGATCTCGATTGCACAGGCGAAAGTCGACCCGAGAGAAATCCGTGGAGTGAGCATCAGCGCCCTGGCTCCCGCCTGCATCCTTGTCGACAAGGAGCTGCGGCCCCTGCAATTCGCGCACATCTGGATGGACAGGCGGGCAACGAAAGAATGCGCATGGTTGAAGGAGAAAATCGGTGAGGATCGGGTATTCCGACTGTCGGGGAACCCCATCGATCCCTACTATGCAGCCGCCAAGCTTATGTGGGAAAAGAACAACCGGCCTGAGCTTTACAAAAAGACATTCAAGCTGCAGACAGCGGCGGATTATCCGACGATGAAATTGACCGGAAAGGCCGTCACGGATTATTCGAATGCCAGCCTTATCGGGATCGCTTACGACATCGTCAACAAGACATGGGACACGGATCTGATCGAGGCAATCGGCCTGGATCCTTCCAAGTTCCCTGACTCCTTCCCCTGCGACCAGGTCATCGGGGAGGTAACACGGGAGGCCGCCGAAAAAACCGGATTGGCCGCAGGCACCCCCGTGGTTGCCGGTACGGTCGATGCGAACGCCGGCTGGCTGTCCGGCGGCGCCGTGGACCCCGGAGACACCTCGCTGGTCATGGGCACGGCGGGCTGTCTTGGGGTGATTCACGATGAACCGAAGTTCACCCGCAACATGATCACCATTCCCCACACGGTGAACTCGAAAACCCGCTACACCACCCTGGCGGCCATCGTCTCCTGCGGGGCCGTCACCCGTTACTTCCGGGACACCTTCGGGCAGCTTGAAAAGTTCGCCGCCTCGGCTGCCGGCATCGATGTGTACGAGATGATGAATCTCGAGGCTGCCGGCGCGCCCCCGGGCAGCGATGGCCTGATCGTGCTCCCCTACTTCATGGGTGAACGCACACCCATCTGGGACCCCCTGGCACGCGGTGTCATATTCGGAATGTCCCTTGCGCACGGACGAGGACACCTGCTGCGTGCGCTCATGGAGGGCGCCACTTATGCGATTTATCATTGCTTCGATCTGATCAAGAAGAGCGGCATCAAGATCACCTACCCGCTGATCCTTGGTGAAGGAGGAGCACGGAGCCCGCTGTGGCGGCAGATCGTGGCTGACGTGCTGGATGTTCCGGTGGTCTTCATGAAGGAATCCAAGGGGGCCCCGGTGGGCAACGCCCTGGCGGCCGGCGTCGGCGTTGGTGTCTTCAAGGATTACAGCCTGGCCAAGAGCTGGGCAAAGACCACGGATCACCATCAGCCGGATCCCCAACGGCACGAGCACTATATGAAGCTCTATGAGATATATCGCCACGTGTATGAAGACGTGAAAGGAAACTTCGAGCCGCTGGCCCGAGCGACCGGATACTTGTAAGCGTCAGGACTATCGCGAATAACGTTTCTCTGGTACTGTGAGACATAGACCGGCTATGTAGAACAAGGAGGCGAGGCGATGGCCGCCCGCATCGATGTCCTGCCCGTCACTGGCAAACGCGAACGCCGCGCTTTTGTCACCTTCCCCTGGAAAGTGTATAAGGGTGACCGCAACTGGGTCCCGCCTCTGGTGTCCGACCGCCTTTCGTATCTCGACCCCAAGAAAGGTCCTTTTTACAAGCAGGCAGACATCGCCCTTTTCATGGCGCGCCAGGGAGGAGAGCCGGTCGGCACCATCGCTGGTTTCGTTGATCAGGTCCGGATCCAGCATTCAGGCACGACGGAGGGCGGGTTCGGATTTTTCGAATGCATCAATGATCCTGCTGTAGCCGCCAGGCTGCTCGATGCGTGCAGGGATTGGTTGAGAAGCCGGGGGATGACCTCCTTCAGCGGTCCCACGAGCTTCGGTGAGTTCGACAGCCCGGGAGTCCTGATCGATGGCGCGGACTGTCCGGCCGCCATGCTCGAGGGGCACACCCCTGCCTATTATCGCGGCCTTCTCGAAGGCTATGGCATGGAGAAGTACCACGACTTCTACGCGTGGCGTGCTTCATTCGAGCAGGTTGCAAAGGAAATGGAGAACCCCGCCTCCGACATTGTGCGCGTTGCGGAGGCAGCTAGAAGGGTGAATAACGTCACGGTGCGCGGGATCAGCATGAAGAACTGGCCGGCCGAGGTGGCTACCATCCGCGGACTGTTCAACGAAACCATGAGTGAGGTCCCTGGCACTGCCCCATTCAGCGAAGTCGAGTTCAAGAACCTTTCTGACCAGATGAAGCCCTTCATCAATCCTGATCTGGCTCTGATTGCTGAAACGGACGGCAAGCCTGTTGCCTATTGCGTTCTCATTCCGGATACCAACCAGGTGCTCGCGCGCCTGAACGGACGGCTTTTCCCCTTCAACTGGCTCAAGCTGAAGCGCCTCATCCGTAAGATAGACGTCGTATCTTTCAAGCTGATGGGCGTCCTGAAGGAATACCAGCGCCGCGGCATTGACGCCATGCTGTATGTCGAGGCCCTGCAGAAGGCGATGCACAACGGTTATGTGTGGCTTGACGGCTCTCTCACCTCGGAGCTGAATCCATCGATAAATCTCATCGCAAAAGGCCGGGGAGCGGAGATGTACAAGCATTATCGTCTTTACCGGATGGCGTTGTCGTGAGCGTGCCGCTGAGCACCTCTGTCACCCTTGATGAAGCCTTTCGAATGCTCGCGGAGGCAAAGCTTGATCAGGAAGTCATGGTGTGCGGCTCCGCGCGCTTCACCAATCGGCAGCTTCACTCCGGCATCGAGATCCTTTCGGGCAGTCTTGCCCGACTGGGTATCCAGAGGGGAGACAGGGTTGCCGCGCTTCTGCCGCCGGGACCGCAGTTCGTCTACCTTTTCTTCGCGGCAGCCAGGCTGGGTGCCGTCATCGTGCCGCTCAACCCGGATCTCCTCGATCGGGCCTTGGGCGACATCCTGGCGGACGCCGAACCTGTTGCCCTGGTGACGGCGAGGCCTGTGGACGAGGGGATTGTTCGGCAGACCTCCAGCATCCGCCATGTCATCCCGGTGAGTGAGGGTGACAGTGAGACCCTCCTCTCTCTCATGGCAACGGGCGGAGAGGGGACAGCCGCGTCCTTTGCCCCGTCGGAAAAGCCGTCACCCGATGACCTGTTCGCTTTGCTCTATACCTCGGGGACCACCGGCAGGCCAAAGGCGACCATGCACACCCACAGGAGCCTGATTGCCCCTGTCGTGGCAACGGTCAAGGTGCGCGAGCTATGGCTTCGTCCCTCCAGCCTCAGGACCATTGCGGACATGGCAAAAGCGCTGTCACGGTACAGGGCCAGGCTCCTGCGCGCTGTCGGAAAGCCGCAGTCAATCATGTCCACCACCGGCTGGCACACGATAACGGGACTGCACGTCATGCTGCAGGGCCTCCTCATGGGCGACCGCCTGATCGCCATGGCCCGATTCCATCCCGCTGAAGCGCTGAAGATCGTGGAAAAGGAGCACGTGACTGTCCTCGTGGCGGTACCGACTGCCTACATGGCAATGCTTGCCCTGCCGGATTTCGCCCGCAATGACACTTCCTCCCTCATCGTCTGCGCCGCAGGTGGCTCGGCGTGCCCTCCTCCACTTGCCAGGGAGATTCAAAAGCGTTTTGGCTGCGCGCTGTACAATGGGTTTGGAATGACGGAAGCAGCAGGGGGCATCTCCGTCAGCAGCCTGAGTGATTCAACCGATCTGCAAGCTGAAACCGTGGGGCGGATTATGCCGGGCATTGACATGAGGATCGTCGATGAGACGCGCAGGGATCTTCCCCGCGGCAGTGTCGGTGAGCTTGCAATCCGCGGTGAAGGGGTCATGATGGGCTACTACAAGGCTCCCGAGATGACGGCCACGGTCAAAGATGACGAGGGATGGTTTTACACGGGGGACCTGGCGAGCATCGATGAGAAAGGCTTCCTGCGGATCGCGGGCAGATCGAAAGATGTCATCATCCGCGGAGGACAGAATATCTACCCGGCCGAGATTGAGAACTTCCTCGGCGGACACCCCTCCATAGCAGAGGTGGCAGTCACAGGGGTGCCTGCACCAATCGGCGGTGAGAGCGTCTGGGCATTCATCAGGGTGAAGAAGGATGCAGAGATAACCGTCACCGACGTTCTGGATTTCTGCCGCGGCAAGCTGGAAACCTACAAGATACCGAGCCAGGTCCGCTTCCTGCCTGAGCTGCCAAGGTCGGAGCTGGGCAAGGTGCAGAAGTTCATGCTGCAGGAGGCGGCACGCCAGGAGCTTGAGGAAGGTGCACAATGAGCAACCAGGGTCCCATCAGTCTGGACGAGTTCCGCCGTATGATCGCGCGACAGCTTCACATCGATGAGAACCGCGTCACCGCTGAGGCCGCGTTTGTCGAAGACCTCTTTGCCGACTCCATCCGGCTGGTGGAGCTGATGTTCACCCTGGAAAAGCAGGGCGTTACAATTCCAATGGAAGAGGCCTGGAATGTAAAGACCGTCGGTGATGCGTACACGATCTATTCCAACCACGTGCGAAAGAGCGCTGAGGCCGAGGGGGCCTGAGGAGCACGAATGCCCGTCGAGAAAGGTGTCATGAAAAGAATCGTCCCAGGCCGCTCGGCGCTTGTCGTGATCGACATGCAGAACGATTTTGTCTCAGAACGAGGCAAAATGACGGAGTTCGGTTTCGAGACCGGCTGCGTCCGGGACTCCATTGCGCCCATGCGCCGGGTTCTTGAGGCAGCCCGGTCCCTCTCCTATCCGATCATCCATACCTGCATGATAAACGAGGTCGAGCAGAACCCGTTGTCCTGGTATGCCTTCTGGGGACAGCCGTCCATGACCATCCGCGGCACATGGGGGGCTGAGCAGATCGAAGAAATGCGCCCGCTTTCTGGGGAAACAGTGCTCATGAAATATACCTATGGGGCTTTCACGGGCACCAATCTCGATACGATCCTCCGACGCCGGGGGACCGAAACGCTTATTGTCGTCGGAACGGATGTCAACATCTGCGCCGGTGATACCATTCACCAGGCTTTCTCCCTGGGCTACAACGTGGTAGCTGTCTCTGACTGCCTGCAGTGCTTTTCGAAAAAGGGAAGAGGGCACGCCGAGCAGCTTCGCCAGATGGGGATGTATCTCATCGAAAACCACTTCGGATCAGTCGTTTCCTCCGCGGAGCTCCTGGAGCTCATGGGCTCAGCCGGGTAGCAAGACCGCGGAAGCCATGGACAAGAAAGCCCGCACTCGGCGGGCTTTTGCTTCTGGCATACGCTGATCAAATAATCTTGTCCCTGTATTCCCGCACGGTTTCAACGTAGGCAACGACATTTGCCGGCGGGACGTCAGCCATGACTTCCTGGTCGGGGGAAATGATGTACCCCCCGTTCTTTCCCAGGGTCCGCATGACGCTCAGCGTTTCTTTTCGCACATCGTCAGGAGTACCGAAGGGGAGCACCGTCTGTGTGCCGATCCCTCCCCAGAAGGTCAGGTGCTTGCCGAACTCGCGCTTCAGCTGCTTGAGATCCATCACGTGCTGTACCGGCTCGATGACGTCGAGACCTATATCGATGAAGTCCCCCAGGAAATCAGTGATGTGGCCGCAGGAGTGGTGCATGACGATCAGGCCGGCATCCTTGAACACCCTCCACAGCTTCGCGTAGCGGGGCATGTAATACTTCCGCCATAGATCCTTCGAGATCATCGTGGCGTACTGCCCGCCGAAATCGTCGCTGGTATGCCCGACGATAAAGCCCATCTCGATGGTCTTTTTCGCGACCTCGATCTTGTATTCCAGGATCTTGTCCAGGAGGATGTCGATGCTCCTGTCCCCGGCGGCCATGCCTGTCAGGACCTCTTCGTAGCCCATGAGCTGCCAGGCCTTTTCGAACAGGCCGGCGTATCCTGAAAGGAAAACGAAGTACTCGTTGCCATACTTCGCAAGCTCAGCCTTCGCATCCTCGTAGTTGCCTGGTACGTTGGGATCTGGTGCCGTGTACCTGATGATGTCTTCTTCCGAGGCTCCCCTCAGCGGGTGACGCGCAATGCAGAACCCGTCGGCGTTGATGTCGTAGACGATGCCCCAGCGGTCGGTCATCTCGCCATTTTCCCAGTCTATCCTGGCAAATATCGTCTTCGATGCCTTTCGCAGGTACTCGTGATCGCCCAGGTGGCGGAAGACATCGTCCATGATCGCCGGAATCTGGATGTGATTCTCCAGGAAAGCATCCAGCGCGTCGAGGGATGCCAGCTTCAGCGCGTCTTTCAGCGCGACCTTTGTCTTGTGCTTTGCAAAATAGATATTGCTCGGCAGATAATCGATGTCCTGTCTCTTGATGGTTCGAATCACTCTTTCCTTGCGCGTCATGCTCTCCTCCTCTTAAATTCGCCCGAGCTCCCGCTTTTTTCTTAGTGAGAGATACCCATCGGAAAGGACGACGATCACAAGGATCGCCCCGATCACCACGTTCTGCCACTGAGGCTGCACCTCGAACAGGTTGAATGAATTGCCGACGAGAGTTATGAAAATGACCCCGAACACGGCACCAAGTATTGACCCTTTTCCTCCAGCAAGACTGCCCCCGCCAATGATGCAGCTGATGATAATGCTCATATGCATTCCGAGGCCAAGATACCGATTGGCCATCTCATAGCGTGCAGTAGCCAGGATCCCCGCCAGAGCTGAAAGCGCGCCACTGGCAACGTAGGTGAGCATCGTTATTTTCTTGACGTTGAAGCCCAGCATTTTTGCGGCCTCTTGAGTCCCACCGAGATAATATAGGGCGCGTCCGCCCGCCGTCTTGTTCAGGAAGAAGTGGGCGAGAATCGCGAGGACGAGCAGGAGCCAGAACATGTAATAGATCCCGAGAAATTTGCCGGTGCCGAGTATCACAAAGGAGGCGGGGAAGTTCGTAAGCTGCGCATACATCCCTTCTCCGACAAGAATCACCTCAGAGAACCCCCTGAAGATAAACATCGTGCCGATCGT